>NZ_JABAED010000073.1:0-1077 GCF_023701875.1 Rahnella sp. CG8 | reverse complement strand
AAAACATCACCTCAACAGGAGTTAAAGATGGCAAAAGTACTGGTTCTCTATCATTCCATGTATGGTCATATTGAAACTGTGATCGGATGATAATAAAAATCGGTAAAGTTCGCCCAAAAGCGCATTAAATAACAGTTGGTTAGAATCAGCCAAAATCGCCAACGACAAACTTATGCGATATTTGACTATTTTTTTTGCCCCACAGGTGCCCCATTGCTCGCCCCCTGCTCATACAGAATCAGAATACCTTTTAAACTACACAGCAGCAGCTCCCAGTTTTTTCTTCATATCACTGCGCTCACATCAGGGCGAACTTAAGTCAAATTAACCGTGCAAATACCGTTCAGGTTGTTTTAACATTGCCCACCCTTTTTATATGGATATTTGAATAATGGCTATACCAGCATATTTATGGTTGAAGGATGACGGCGGCGCGCTGATCAAAGGCGGTGTGGATGTTAACGGTCGGGAATACAGCATCGAGGTTAAGGGATTCCATCACAACCTGATGATCCCTACGGATAACGCGACGGGTAAAGTAACGGGGACCCGCATGCACTCCCCTTTACTGATCGTAAAGGACTTCGACTGTTCAAGCCCCTATATTTATAAAGCGGTGGCAACAGGCCAGAGTCTCGAATCTGCCGAGATTAAATGGTACCGGATTAACGACGCAGGCCAGGAAGTTGAGTATTTCAACATGTTGCTCGAAAAAGTTCGGATAGTGTCCATCTCTCCAGCTATGGCAACTGGTGATAATACTCAGGACAACCATCTTGAAACAGTAGAGTTACGCTACGAGAAAATTACGTGGAAGCATAACGACGGCAACATTATTTTTGCCGACTCCTGGAACGACCGCCAGACGGCTTAATGTGAAAAAAGGGGCGCTATGCCTAATGCCGGTCACTTAAGGTGACCGGCATTGTTTTTTAAGGGATATTTCGACCTTTTTTCTCTCACTTCCCTCGCATATTCACGCTCACGCCTCGAGGGCAGCTTTAGCATCGCTGCGTTGCTGTAAAAATGCTTCAGATGACCCGGGATGGCTCCCGCTGATGCCCACGGCAGCCCGAT
>NZ_JABAED010000072.1:0-1134 GCF_023701875.1 Rahnella sp. CG8 | reverse complement strand
GTTGACCACGGTAAAACTACCCTGACTGCAGCAATCACTACCGTTCTGGCTAAAACCTACGGCGGTTCTGCACGCGCATTCGACCAGATCGATAACGCACCAGAAGAAAAAGCTCGTGGTATCACCATCAACACTTCTCACGTTGAATATGACACCCCGACTCGTCACTACGCGCACGTTGACTGCCCAGGGCACGCCGACTACGTGAAAAACATGATCACCGGTGCTGCACAGATGGACGGCGCTATCCTGGTTGTTGCTGCAACTGACGGCCCTATGCCTCAGACTCGTGAGCACATCCTGCTGGGTCGCCAGGTTGGCGTTCCATACATGATCGTGTTCATGAACAAATGCGACATGGTAGATGACGAAGAACTGCTGGAACTGGTAGAAATGGAAGTTCGTGAACTTCTGTCTGCTTACGAATTCCCAGGCGACGACATCCCGGTCATCAAAGGTTCAGCGCTGAAAGCACTGGAAGGCGATGCTACTTGGGAAGCGAAAATCATCGAACTGGCAGAAGCACTGGACAGCTACATTCCACTGCCAGAGCGTGCTATCGATAAGCCATTCCTGCTGCCAATCGAAGACGTATTCTCCATCTCCGGCCGTGGTACAGTTGTTACCGGTCGTGTAGAGCGTGGTATCGTTAAAGTGGGCGAAGAAGTTGAAATCGTCGGTATCAAGGACACTGTTAAGTCTACTTGTACTGGCGTTGAAATGTTCCGCAAACTGCTGGACGAAGGCCGTGCTGGTGAGAACGTTGGTGTTCTGCTGCGTGGTATCAAACGTGAAGATATCGAACGTGGTCAGGTTCTGGCTAAACCAGGTTCAATCAAACCACACACCAAGTTTGATTCCGAAGTGTACATCCTGAGCAAAGATGAAGGTGGTCGTCATACTCCATTCTTCAAAGGCTACCGTCCACAGTTCTACTTCCGTACAACTGACGTGACCGGTACTATCGAACTGCCAGAAGGCGTTGAGATGGTTATGCCTGGTGACAACGTGAACATGGTTGTTACCCTGATCCACCCAATCGCGATGGATGACGGTCTGCGTTTCGCAATCCGTGAAGGCGGCCGTACTGTAGGTGCTGGTGTTGTTGCTAAAGTTATCGCTTAATCGCTGATA
>NZ_JABAED010000071.1:0-1145 GCF_023701875.1 Rahnella sp. CG8 | reverse complement strand
GAAGCGTTTTTCCGACGAACAGATCATCAGTATCCTCCGCGAGGCTGAAGCCGGGGTTTCTGCCCGTGAGCTCTGCCGTAAGCACGCCATTTCCGACGCCACCTTTTACACCTGGCGTAAGAAGTATGGCGGTATGGAGGTGCCCGAGGTTAAGCGCCTGAAGTCGCTTGAGGAAGAGAACGCCAGGCTCAAGAAGCTGCTTGCCGAAGCCATGCTGGATAAGGAGGCGCTTCAGGTGGCTCTGGGGCGAAAGTACTGACGACAGACCAGAAGCGGGAAGCCGTGATGTTGATGTGTGATGCGACCGGTCTGTCGCAACGTCGTGCCTGCAGGCTTACAGGTTTGTCCCTGTCGACCTGCCGTTATGATGCTCAGCGTCCGGCTGCTGATGCACATTTATCAGGGCGTATTACTGAGCTGGCGCTTGAACGCAGACGTTTTGGTTATCGGCGTATCTGGCAGTTGCTGCGTAGGGAGGGCCTTCACGTCAATCACAAGCGGGTATACCGTATTTACCACCTTAATGGACTGAGCGTAAAACGCAGACGACGCCGTAAAGGGCTGGCGACCGAACGGTTTCCGCTTCTTCGCCCGGATGCGCCGAACCTTACATGGTCGATGGATTTCGTTATGGACGCACTGGTCAACGGTCGCAGGATCAAGTGCCTGACCTGTGTGGATGATTTCACGAAGGAGTGTCTGACGATCACCGCTGCTTTCGGTATTTCAGGCGTTCAGGTCACGCGTATTCTGGACAGCATCGCGTTGTTTCGGGGCTATCCGGCGACAATAAGAACCGATCAGGGCCCGGAATTTACCTGCCGCGCGCTCGATCAATGGGCCTTTGAGCATGGTGTGGAACTACGGCTTATCCAGCCAGGTAAGCCAACGCAGAACGGATTTATTGAGAGTTTTAACGGACGCTTTCGCGATGAGTGTCTGAACGAACACTGGTTCAGCGATATCGTTCACGCCAGGAAAACCATTAACGACTGGAGGCAGGATTATAACGAGTGTCGTCCACATTCGGCACTGAATTATCTGACGCCATCAGAGTTTGCAGCACGGTGGCGAAATGGAAAATGTGAAGGTAAACAAACCGACATTACTAACTGACGGTTGTATCTAATCCTGGGGGCAGGTCA
>NZ_JABAED010000070.1:0-1208 GCF_023701875.1 Rahnella sp. CG8 | reverse complement strand
GTTGATTAGTACACCCCGATGTTAGTAATGTCTTCATAAGCCACATGAGGACATCCCCATGAAGAAGCGTTTTTCCGACCAACAGATCATCAGTATTCTCCGCGAGGCTGAAGCCGGGGTATCCGCCCGTGAACTCTGCCGCAAGCACGCCATTTCCGATGCCACGTTTTACACCTGGCGTAAGAAGTATGGCGGTATGGAGGTGCCTGAGGTTAAGCGCCTGAAGTCGCTTGAGGAAGAGAACGCCAGACTCAAGAAGCTGCTTGCCGAAGCCATGCTGGATAAAGAGGCGCTTCAGGTGGCTCTTGGGCGAAAGTACTGACGACAGACCAGAAGCGGGAAGCCGTGATGTTGATATGTGATGCGACCGGTCTGTCGCAACGTCGTGCCTGCAGGCTCACAGGTTTATCTCTGTCGACCTGCCGCTATGAGGCTCAGCGCCCGGCTGCAGATGCGCATTTATCAGGGCGCATCACTGAGCTGGCACTGGAGCGCAGGCGTTTTGGCTACCGTCGCATCTGGCAGTTGCTGCGCCGTGAAGGGCTACATGTTAATCATAAGCGCGTGTACAGGCTTTATCACCTCAGTGGCCTGGGCGTAAAACGCAGAAGACGTCGTAAAGGGCTGGCAACAGAACGTCTGCCGCTGCTCCGTCCGGCGGCACCCAATCTGACCTGGTCGATGGATTTCGTCATGGACGCATTGGCCACCGGTCGCAGGATCAAGTGCCTTACCTGCGTAGACGACTTCACGAAGGAATGCCTGACGGTCACTGTTGCCTTTGGGATTTCAGGCGTGCAGGTCACGCGTATTCTGGACAGCATTGCGCTGTTTCGCGGCTATCCGGCGACGATAAGAACGGATCAGGGCCCGGAATTTACCTGCCGCGCACTCGATCAATGGGCCTTTGAGCATGGCGTGGAGCTGCGACTTATCCAGCCCGGCAAGCCGACACAGAACGGATTTATTGAGAGTTTTAACGGACGCTTTCGCGATGAATGCCTGAATGAACACTGGTTCAGTGACGTCAGTCATGCCAGGAAAACCATCAGTGAATGGCGTCAGGATTATAATGAGTACCGCCCGCACTCCGCGCTGAATTATCAGGCGCCGTCTGAATTTGCGGCGGCCTGGAGAAAGGGTAATTCTGATAGTGAAGGATCCGACATTACTAAGTGAGCGTTGTATCTAATCCTGGGGGCAGGTCA
>NZ_JABAED010000006.1:0-241283 GCF_023701875.1 Rahnella sp. CG8 | reverse complement strand
ACTCGAACCAGTGACATACGGATTAACAGTCCGCCGTTCTACCGACTGAACTACAGAGGAATCGTTGGAACGGGGCGAATAATAGCGACTGCCCCGTGGCATGTCAAAGGGGAAACTGAATAAATGTGTGCGTTTGCTGATACTTTAGCCAAGTTGTTGAGAATAGAGTCAAAAAGGCCCGTTTTCATATTGAAGCAGGCCTTTTTCGGTCTTAACGCAATTCACGACAAGCGCGGGTGATTCGCTCGCAGGCTTCCTGCAACCGGTTGTCATCGATGGCATAAGCAATACGCAAATAACCCGGCGCACCAAAAGCAGAACCCTGAAGCGTGGCGACATGGCCTGATTTCAGCAGATAAGCTGCAAAATCTTCATCTGTTCTGAGAATATCGCCTGAAGGTGTCGTTTTACCTGACATCCCCTGACAATTAGCGAAAACGTAAAATGCGCCCGGCGGCGTTTCGGCACTCAGGCCGTCAATGGCATTCACGCAGTTCATGATCAGGGTGCGACGGTGCGTCAGGATGTCGATCCAGTCCGCGATGAATGCATTGCCCTGTTCCAGAGCGGCAACAGTCGCGGCCTGAGAAATGGAGCTGGGGTTGGAAGTGCTTTGCGACTGCAAAATTTGCATGGCAGAAATCAGCCACGCGGGGCCGCCCGCATAACCCAAACGCCAGCCGGTCATTGAATAGCCTTTAGAAACACCGTTTACGGTCAGGATACGCTCTTTCAGACGAGGTTCGACTTCGGCGAGTGTGGCGAAAATACCGGGCACAAAACAAATTTGTTCGTAGATGTCGTCTGCCATCACCAGCACCTGCGGGTGCTCCAGCAGAACGGCGGCCAGTGCGTGGAGTTCGTCAGCTGAATAGACTGCCCCGGTCGGATTGTTCGGGGAGTTGAGGATGACCCAACGTGTTTTCGGGGTGATTGCGGCGGCTAAAACTTCCGGCTGCAATTTCCAGCCATCACTTTCCAGACAATGAACAATCCGCGGTTCACCTTCCGCCAGTGCCACCATATCCGGATAAGACACCCAGTAAGGGGCCGGGATAATCACCTGATCGCCAGACGAAACGGTGGCCAAAAGTGCGTTGAAAATGAGTTGCTTGGCGCCACTGCCCGCGATGACTTCATCCGGGCGGTAGCTGATCCTATTTTCACGATTAAACTTAGTCATGATGGCGTGTTTAAGCGCGGCGGTACCGGCAACGGCAGTGTATTTTGTGTCACCTTGTACAATCGCGTCGATGCCAGCCTGCTTAATATGTGCGGGAGTATCGAAATCCAGCTCACCTTCGCCCAGGTTGATGACATCAGTACCTGCCGCGCTGAGCGCACGAACCTGGTCGGAGATCGCCGCTGTCGGCGAAGGGCGCACGCGACGCAAACGAGGTGCAAGAAATTCAGCAGACATTGTTTCCCCTGTATGAACAATAACAAAATTGTATTATGTGAATCATTAAAACCAATTTAAACTTACCATTCTTCTTTTTGCTTTGCTCATAATTTCTTCGTGCTGAGCGGTATTTTACTGACGGAAACGGCAGGGCAGCGGGTATGGCTGGCGGTGAGCCTGCGGGCTGTCTGAACTTTTCATTTATATTTCAAGGTTGTCTTATGGCTTTTATTTTTGTTGCACATGACACACCTGAGCCGTCGCTGTACGGTGCGATGGCGGCAATACTGGCGGCACAAAAGGATTTACCGCTTGCGCATCTGCCGGTGAGCTGGGATACCGCACGCTACCCTGATGCCTGCCAGCACGTCGTTGGTGAAGGGCAGCGGGTAACCAGCGGGTTGCTTTGGGCAGAACGGCTGATTTTGCAAAGTGCCGGTAAAGTGATGAAGCTGGAAGAATTGCTGAAGACGTATGGCACCGGGGATGTGGTGATCCCCCTCGGGCCAATGCAGATCATTCAGTTCACTCAAATTGCACGGCAGGTTCGCGAAAACGCGTTTGACTATGAATTGATTACGGTTGAGCGCGAAAATCAGGGGTATATGTTCAGGCGGCACGGACTGACGGATGAAGCCGCCGGATGCTGGTGGCGTGATCGTTATGGGCGCTGGATAAATCACGATACGCCGCCACAAACCACCACTTCGCTGCGTATCGCGCTGGTCGGTGCGCAGTCCGAGCAGTGCACGACCTATCCGGCCACGCTCGCTGCGCTGGGTGATGCCGCGGATGCTTTATCAGTGTCGCTTGATATGGTGTATGCCGCGCCCCAGGTGCTGGAAGATCATCTGCATGAGGTGATGGAAAACGTCGATGGCATTTTACTGCCGGGCGGATCCGCGATGTGTAATGTTACCGGACAGATTTGTGCCGCACATTACGCCCTGAATCGCCATATTCCCATTCTCGGCTTGTGCCTGGGCATGCAAACCATGACTACGGCCATCGTGCAGAACATGATGGGTTCTGCGAAAGCCAATCTGGCGGAAGCGGATCCTGATGCTGATATTAAAACTTTTGTGCCGCTGACGAATACGCCCACATTTCCGGTTCACCGCCTCGGGGATCATCGGATGCATTCCCGCCCCGGCAGCCGGTTGCATGAGATTCTTGGCGATGAATTTATCGTGCGCTACAACCACCGTTTTCACCTTGCACCTGAACTGAAACCGGATCTGGAAAATCTCGGATTGCTGATCAGCGGGACCGATGCCACCGGCAAGATTGCTGACGGAATCGAATTCACCCGCCATCCGTTTTATCTCGGCGTGCAGGGCCACCCGGAGTTGTCATCACTGCCCGTGAAACCTCACCCGTTGCTGATAGCTTTTCTGAAAGCGGCGTCAGCTCAGCACGGATAAATTGACGGCACCATGAAAAATCCCCGCCTTCAAAGACGGGGATTTTTGCTTAAAGCGGGTTACTTCAGGGTGACGCCGGAGCGCGGATCGGCGGCCAGACGGCGCAGTTCCTGCTCCACCAGCCCGATCACATCAGCTTGCAGATCAATCAGCGGGGCGCGCACATGGTGGCCGTCAAAACCGCGCAAGTTCATGGCCGCTTTTACCAGTTGCGGCTGACCGAAACGGCGGGCCAGCGCCCGGTACGGATACCACAGACGGTGCAGTTCGCGGGCGGTGCTGGCATCGCCGCTTTCCAGCGCACGATAGGTTGCCAGAATAATTTCCGGCAAAGCGCCGCTGTTGGTGGTGCTGATGCCGTCAAAACCACACATCATCGGCCCTAAAAATGCCAGATCGGAGGCGCAGAACAGACGCAGACGCCCGCCAAGACGGTTGGCAATCTGATCGATGGCGGTCGGGTTCAGGTCACCTTGTTTGATACCCACCACGCCGTCGATGTCGGCCAGTTGCTCCAGCACTACCGGCGGCAACGTAATGCCGATACCCGGTGCGTTATACACCAAAATACCGGTGCGTGAGAACGGTGCCATCTGTTTGAAGAAGCTGATAATTTGCGCGTCGGTTACTTCAGAAACAAACGGCGGCGTGACCATCGGCAGGCCACCCAGATCGCCCGCCAGTTGCGTTAAATCACGCACGACACGGACATCTGAACCTGCGCTGCACAACATCACCGGCACGCGGTCACCCACCACTTCCATCACATGGCGGAACAGCGTGGCGCGTTCGTCGGCGGTCATCGCCGGGAATTCACCGTACGTGCCGCCAATCAAAATGCCGTCATAACCGAGGCCGATGACCCGCTCAATGTTGCGGGATAACCCGGCAAAATCAAACTCGCCGCCCGCCGTAAAAGGCGTCACGGTAATATTAAAAATACCTTTCAGGCGCGCCTGACTTTCACTGATGTCTTTCATTTATTCAATTCCCATCATCTGGTTAAAAGCAAAATCAAAGTAAGGTCAGCGGACGATCCACTGTGCCGAGGGCGCGATAGCCGGTTTCGGTCACCACAATGGTTTCACTGACACCGACGGTGAATTCGCCGTAAATGCGCAATGCAGGCGGAATGTGGAAGGTCATTCCCGGCTGTAATTCGGTGGTGATGCCGCTGTAAAGGCTGAGGATCGCGCCTTCGCCCCAGTCCGGTGCGAACGAAATACCAATCGAATAACCGGTGCGTTTTTTGAAGTTATCGGTATAGCCAGCGCGGTCGATAACGGCCTGACAGGCCAGATGCGGCGCTTCGCATGTCGCGCCCGGACGGATGGCATCGAGTGCAGCCTGCAACGCTTCCTGACAGACTTTTTCCATTTCCAGCGCCACGGCTGGCGGTTTGCCGAGCCAGGCGGAGCGCATCAGGGCCGCGTGATAACGGTCATGAGTGGCGGCCATTTCAAGGAAAATCGGGTCGCCCCCGAGAATTTTACGGCGTCGCCATGTACCGTGCGGCACACCGGTGCGCGGGCCGCTGGAGACCAGCGGTTCCATGCCCATATATTCGGAACCGGCGGCAATCGCCGCGCCCATCATGGCGGAAACCAGATCGTTTTCTGTCGCACCTGCGGCAATCGCCGCGCGGCCTGCCAGCATGCCAGCGTCAACGTAACGGGCGGCGTGCGCCATTTTTTCCAGTTCTGCGGCTGATTTCACGGCGCGCAGTTGCTCGATAACACCAGCCGCATCGTGGATCGTGCCGATTTCAGCCTGTAAGGCTTCGTATATTGCGATCGGCAGAAACCAGCCGCGTTTATCGATACCGATCCGGCTCTTCATCCAGCCACGCGCTTTCAGCACATCGAGCAGGAAATTCACCGGATTATCGCCATCGGTATAAATCGCCGCATCGCGGATAAAGGTGTTGGAGATGAAGTTGAAATACTCAAGCTGGCGGATAACAAACACCGGATCGCCTTCCACCGGCAGTACCAGCGTCTGGAAAGTGTAATAGCCCGGTGTTTGCTGACCTGTCAGGTAAAAGATGTTTTCCGGCCCGGTGATCACCATCACGTCCAGACCGGCTTTCACCAGTAACTGACGCGCCTTCGCCATGCGCTGCCGATATTCTTCTTCGTGAAATGCAGATTCTGCGCCTGGCACGACGCGGCCCGTATCGGGTAATGATGTTGCTGTCATTGTTCAAACTCCTGAATAAATTCTGCCTGGGAAGGGGTGAAGCGGATACCCAGCCCCGCGCCCGGCGGGCTGCTGAGTAACCCCTGATGATAGGAAAGGCCGTGAACCGGGTCGTTACCCAGCCCGTCGGCACCGTAAAGTTCGGCGTAAGCGGGCTGGCAGGCGCGGGCGACGTGCAGGGCGGCGGCGGTAGCGGCACCGCCTTCGTTCATCTGACCAATCATGAAGGGCACGCCCGCGGCCGTAAGACGTCGTGCGGCAGCCATTGTCGGCGCAATGCCGCCCATTTTGACCAGTTTGAGATGCGCCATAATCTTGCCGTTCAGCGCCAAAATGCGTTCTAAATCCGCCTCGCTGCTCATGCTTTCATCGAGCATCAGCGGCACCGGACTGGCTTCGGCCAGCGCCGGATAATAGTGCGCATTAGCGTCAGAAACCGGCTGTTCGAGATAACTCATGTCAAACTTCGCCAGCGAGATTAAATGGTTGCGGGCGGCTTCCGGCTGCCATTGGCCGTTGGCATCTGCGGACAAACTGATTTCGTGCCCGAAACGTCGGCGCAGCGCACTGAGCCGTGCTTCATCTTCTTCGAACGAAGCCACGCCGACGCGCAGTTTAAGCTGTGTAAAACCGCGATCCACATACGCCGTCGCCTGTTGCAGCATCTGCGCCATCGGCGTCCAGAACAGCGTCTGGTTGGTGTGATAACTCACCGTTTCGCTATTATCTGCGCCCGCCAGTTGCGCCACGCTGATGCCTTCCTGACGCGCGATCAGATCATGCAGCGCGATATCCAGCAGCATGCGTGTCGGTGCCAGAAAATCCGCCAGCCGTTGCGGCAGATTGAGCAAAATTGTGCTGGCAGGCTGACTGAGATCCAGTTGCTGCAACGCACGGATCACATCACTCAACACCCGTTCGGCGCTGTAACCATTGAGATACGCCATGTTGATGCGCACTTCGCCCAGCCCGTTGAAGTTTTTGTCTTCAAGCAGCAGATACAAGGTGTCCAGCCCCGGCACACTGCCCGACGAGGCGGTATAAAGTTGCAGATGCGGATACCGCAGGTCGGCGCGATATAATGTCGCTTTCACCGTTTTCCCCTCAGCGTTTGAGCATTTTTAAGGCAACATCGCAGTAAATTTTGCTGCCTGCCACGAATTCATCGATGGGGATAAATTCATCAGGTTTATGCGCGACGGCCAGCGAACCGGGGCCGATGATGATGCCTTTAGTGCCCAGACTGCGAAAATGCACCAGATCGCATCCCCCCTGAAAACCGAACGGGCCGGGTTCTGGATTGCCCTGGGCGGCGCAGGCTTCAACGCCCGCCCGCACAATCGGATCGTCAGAATCGGTTTCGGTCGCACCGCCAGTGGTGGGTTTGTAGGTGATGATTTCGCTGCGCACACCGAATTTTTCCTGCGCCAGTTGCAGTAAATCCTGAATTTCCTGTTTCACGGCGTTTTCGTCTTCGCCCGGTACCATACGCCGGTCGAGCAATAATTCGCAGGCGCCCGGCAGCACGTTATCGGCATGCCCGCCGCTAATGCGCGTGACCGTCAGGCTGGCGTTACCGACCAGCGGATGGCAGCGACAACGCACGGTATGTTCATGCGTTTCTTCCACCAGACCGAGCAGTTGCGCGGCACGGAAAATAGCGTTCTCGCCCAGCTCCGGTGTGCCGGAATGCGCGGTGACGCCATGAACGCGAACCAGCGGACGTAAACTGCCTTTGTGCGCCGAGTATGTGGTGTTGGACGTCGGTTCGCCGATCACCACGTAATCGATATGCGCCGGGGCTTCGCGCACATAAAACTTCGCGCCTTCGCTGGCGACTTCTTCGTCGGCGACAAAAATCGCCATCAGCGTGCCGCGCCAGTCATTGCGGTTGGCCGCGAGCCAGCGCATGGCTTCGATCATGGCGATCAGCGGGCCTTTAGCGTCGCAGGCTCCGCGGCCATACAACCGCCCGTCGCGTTCGGTGAGGGTGAACGGATCCTGCTGCCAGCCTTCACCGGCCGGTACGACGTCGATGTGGGTATTAAAGGCAAAGCACGGGCCGCTGCCGTTTTCCAGCCTGCCAATCACGTTGGTGCGTCCCGGTGCGTACTCGCTGAGCGTCATGTCGAAGCCGATGTCGCTGAGCATGGCGCTGATAAGCTCTGCGGCCTCGCGTTCACGTCCCGGCGGGTTTTCGGTATTGATCGCCACCAGTGCGGCAAGATCGCGTTTCATTCTGCTGATATCGGGCGATGAAAGACTCATCGGTGTCTCCTGAAAAACAGTTTTGTGGCAAAAGTCAGGCCCCTGGTGAGGGCGCAATAGGTGTTTTGAGAGTGCTGAAAAGGATCAATGTAAGATTTGATCTAAGAAACGTTGTGCCCGCAGGCTGACATCGCCGCCGAAGAATTTTTCGCCGGTCGCGTTTTCGATGATTTCGCCGTTTTCCATAAAGACGATGTGATTGGCTGCACGTTTCGCGAAGCCCATTTCATGCGTGACCACAATGCTGGTCATGCCTTCGGCGCTGAGATCGGCCATCACGTCGAGCACTTCGCGGATCATTTCCGGGTCGAGCGCCGAAGTCGGCTCGTCAAACAGCATCAGTTTGGGTTTCATCGCCAGTGCACGGGCAATGGCGACACGTTGCTGCTGGCCGCCGGAAAGTTCATCCGGGAACGAATCGGCTTTATCAGGAATTCGTACTTTGCCGAGCAGTTCCAGTGCCTGCGCCTCGGCTTCACTGCGGCTGACGCCCAGCACGGTCATCGGCGCGAGCATGATGTTTTCGGCCGCCGTCAGATGGGAAAACAGTTCGTAGTTCTGGAACACCATGCCGATGTCACGGCGTAATTTATGCGGCTCGATACTGGCGTGGGTGATGTCCTGATTGCGAAAGAAGATCGACCCCCCCTGGATCGGCTCCAGCAGATTGATGCAGCGCAGCAGGGTAGATTTGCCTGAGCCTGACGGACCAATCAGCACCACGGTTTCGCCCTGAACCACATTCAGGGAACAGTTTTTAAGCACGTGTTGTGCGCCAAAATGTTTATCGACGCCGATGATTTCCAGAACCGGTTTGGATTGACTCACGGACTTCTCCTCAGTTTGGCGTGCTGCTGCGCAGCAGGCGTTCAGTCAGTGACAGCGCGGGTTTCTTGCGCTTTTTCGGATCAAGCGAACGTTCCAGCCAGGCCTGTCCGACCATGAATACGGAAGTCAGCACCAGGTAGTAAATACCTGCGGCGCACAGTGCTTCGAAATATCGGAAGCTGGCGCTGGCGGTCTGATTGGCGATAAGCAGCAGTTCCTGCACGGCAATCACCGACACCAGTGCGCTCGACTTCAGCATGCTGATCATCTGATTGCCCATCGGCGGCAACACGATGCGCGCGGCCTGTGGCAACACAATCTTGCGCATGATCTGGCTCTGAGTCATGCCGAGCGCCATCCCCGCCGTTCGCTGCCCGCTGCGTACGGCCTGTAAGCCGGAGCGTAAAATCTCCGCCATATACGCCCCTTCATTTAAGGACAGCGCCATCACCGCACAGGTGAAAGCGGAGAAGCGCAGGCCGAAGGTTGGCAGGACGTTGTAAACGAAAATAATCTGGAACAGCACCGGTGTGCCGCGAAATAACCAGAGATAGAAGAAGGCCAGAACGGATCCCGCCCGGAAGCGGGATTCCTGCAGCAGGGCCAGCACCAGCCCCGCAATAATGCCAAAGAACAACGAGCACACCGTTAACAACAAGGTCATTAATGCGCCCTGAAAGAACGCCGGTGAGAACAGGTATTGCCAAACAAGATCAAGTGACATGAACTTTCCTCAACGTCAGGGCAACGCTTTACTTAACATCACGGTTTCAGAAAATGGACACCGAAGCCGGGAACTGCCATTTGCTGATGATTTTTTGATAAGTTCCGTCTTTCACCACGTCCTGAAGGCCTTTTTCCAGCAGCGATTTCATTTCGGTATCGCCTTTACGCACGGCAAAACCGATGTGCGTGTCTGCTTCAAACTCAGCGCCGACGGCTTCGAAGGTATCGCCTTTTTCACTCAGCAGCGCCACAGCACCCGGCGTTGACAGGAATTCTGCATCAGCACGTTTTTGTGCCACTGCGACGGCGGAATCCGTGGCAGCCGGGAAGGTCAGCACGGTCAGCGCCGGTTTTTTCGCATCCAGACATTTTTGGTTGTCTGCACGCGCCTGACTTTCTTCAATGCCGCCCAGCGTCACGGCGATGTTTTTGCCGCACAGGGACAAATCTCGACCGGTGATTTTTTCCGGATTGCCTTTCGCCACAATGACGCGGCTGCCGATTTTCAGGTACGGCACAAAATCCACCTGCTCAGAACGGGTCGGGTTGATGTACATCGCTGAGTTGATGATATCGAGACGTTTGCCCTGCAACGCGGGGATCAGTCCTTTGAACTCCATCGACATCGGTTCCGGAGTCAGCGCCAGTTTTTTCGACAGGGCGGTGATGAGATCGATATCGAAACCGGTCAGCTTGCCATCTTTAGTAAATTCAAACGGCATGAACGTGGCGGCGGTGCCATACGTCAGATGACCTTTACTGACCAGAACTGGCGCAGCAGCCTGGCTGAACAACGGGGCACTCAGGCAAATAGCGGCCAGAGAGACGGCGGCATATCGACGCAAAAAAGCTTTTTTTGACATGACAGACTCCAGTTTCCCATGAGCAGGATTGCTCTTTGTGTCTCATTAAATACAATTAAATTTGTGAGTCAAGGCTCTTTTTTGGTGCATTAATTGCACGATTTGGGGGCTTTGTAACCAGACTTCACCATCCTCAAGGCTTGTGATATTGTACAAACCTAAACAACAAATACTTTCAGGTGCTGCTATTCCATGACCCAAACTACGACAGCCAGCGGAAGGCGTCTGGCAAACCAAATCCTTGACCTGATACGTGAAGCAAAATTTGAGCCAGGTCATCATCTCAGGGAGCAACAACTGGCTGATATGCTCGGTGTGTCGCGTACGCCGGTGCGTACTGCCCTGAAATTACTGTGTGAATTAGGCATTATCGAAGCGCGGCGCAATCAGGGTTTTTTCCTGCTGAAAGCCTTCGATGAACTTCAGCGCATCAGCATTGATATCCCCGCCAGTAATGATCAGGATTTATACGAGCAACTGGTGAAAGACCGTATCGCCGGAAAGTTGCCGGATTCCCTGACGCAGACGGAAATCGCCCAGCGCTATGACGTCGATCGTGGCGTGCTGGCGCGCACGTTGCTGCGTCTGGCGGAAGACGGGTTGATCGCCCGCAATAAGGGGCATGGCTGGTCATTCTTACCGACCCTGAATACCGATGTAGCGCTGAGTAACGGCTACGGATTCCGTCTGATGATTGAGCCGGGCGCGCTCATGGCGGCAGGTTTTCACGCCGATAAAAGCGCGCTGCGCCGCCTGCGGATGCAGCATATTTATCTGATTACGCATCCGGATATTCTGGCCGTTGATGGCCGTCAGATTTTCGAAACGGACGCCACCTTTCATGAAATGCTGGCGGAGTTCAGCGGCAATATTTTTGTTTTACAGGCAATTCAGCAGCAAAACCGGCTGCGCCGCCTGCTGGAGTTCGGCAGTTACACCAATAAACAGCGTGTGCGCGAATGGTGCGAGGAACATGTCGCCATCATCGACGCCGTGCTGGAAGGGCGGATGGAAGCGGCGGCGGACATGATGCGCAGCCACCTGCAATCGGCTTATCAGATGGTGCTTAACAAAGTCAGCAAAGTGGGGTGAACCGCTGTTTTTGTCTTACATAAACCAGAGGAAAAAGTGATGGATTTTGGTATTCAGGGCCGCGTGGCGCTGGTCAGTGGCGCAGGCGGCGGTTTAGGCCGTGCGATGGCCATTGCTCTGGCAGGCGAAGGCGTTCAGGTGGCGGTTTGCGGGCGAACGCTCAGTGCGTTGCAGGAAACTGTCAGCCTGATTGAAAAACAGGGCGGTACCGCGCAGGCGTGGGTGCTGGATCTGACAGCACCGGAAAGCTTTGATGATGTGCTGATGCAAATCCGCCGCACATTCGGACCGGTGGGTATTCTGATAAACAACTCAGGCGGGCCACCGCCGACGAAGGCGGCTGGCGTCGCGCCGGATGCGTGGCAATCTCAGTTCTCCACGATGGTGAGTTCGCTTATTCAACTGACCGATAAAGTGCTGCCGGATATGCACAATGCGGGCTGGGGGCGGATTATTACCAGCACGTCGTCGGGCGTGATCGCGCCAATTGCCAACCTCGGCATGTCGAATACTTTACGCATGGCGCTGGTCGGCTGGTCGAAAACGCTGGCCTCCGAAGTGGCGGGTGACGGCATCACGGTTAACGTGATGGTGCCGGGGCGTATTTCCACGCAGCGTCTGGGTCAGCTCGATGCCGCACGCGCCGGGCGGGAAGGGACATCGGTTGAAGAGGTCGCGGCAAAAAGTGCCGCCAGCATTCCGGCAAAACGCTACGGTAAACCGGAAGAGTATGGCGCTGTGGCGGCGTTTCTTGCCAGCCAGCAGGCGTCCTATATGACCGGTTCGGTGATCCGCGTCGATGGCGGCATGATCCCGTCAATATAAACGCGACGTCAGGACGTGATGCTGCGAATCTGTTTCGTGGCATCGCTGTTATTAACCCTGCTAATTTATAAGGGTGACCTATAAGAATGCATGATATTGGTGCATCCTTCTTTATCAGCGCAGTGAATTCCCTCTGAGATTCCCCGCGCCCTCCGTTTCCCACACGTCACGCGTAATAGTTTTCTCTTATATTTTGCGGTATTAGCCTCTGAAGCAGGCGTTTTTAATCTGCATGCCGGAGATTGGCGTAAATCTTGCTTTTATCAGTCACGCTAATCGTTTGCGTAGATAACTTACCTTCATAACAACAGTCCAGGGTTATCCCTTTTCGCGCAAAATGGAGACAGAGATGAATCTCAGACGTCTGAAATACTTTGTGAAAATCGTCGATATTGGCAGCCTGACACAGGCCGCTGATGTTCTGCATATCGCCCAACCGGCATTAAGCCAGCAACTGGCGACACTGGAAGGGGAATTGCAGCAACAATTGCTGATTCGCACCAAGCGCGGCGTCACTCCTACCGAAGCAGGTAATATTCTTTATTCCCACGCCCAGGCCATTTTGCGCCAGTGCGACCAAATCCACAGTGCCGTGAATAACGCCGGACAATCGCTCAGCGGACAGGTTTCTGTCGGCCTTGCGCCGGGCACTGCCGCCTCCGGGCTGGCGCTGCCGTTGCTACAGGCTGTCCGCAAGCAGCACCCGGGCATTCTGCTGTATCTCAACGAGAATTTCGGCACTGCGCTGGGCGATTTAGTGCTCAACGGGCGCATGGATATGGCGGTCTTTTATGGCACCAGCGTGGCCTCAGGGTTGAGCAGTCAGCCGCTGATGAAAGAAGATTTGTATCTGGTCGGCGCGCATTCTGTGCCGAATCCGGGTAAATATGTCGAACTGGCTGAGGTGGCAAAACTAAACCTGTTCATGCCGCGTTCCCACAATGTCACCCGCCGTCTGGTGGATGATGCGATGGCGTTGCGCCGTTTAAGTGCCAATATCATTGGTGAAATTGAATCTTCCGCCACGCTGACTGCCGCCGTTGCCAGCGGTCTGGGGGCGACTATTTTGCCTGAATCCGCTGCCCGCACCATGACGGGTCCGGCTAAAGCCTGGATGTCATGCATCAGCAGTCCGGCGATTCAGGTTCCGCTTTCGCTGTGTGTTTGTGAAACGCTGGCGTTATCGCAGGAAGCCATGGCGGTGAAGAAGATCCTGCTGTCTCTGGTTTTCGAACAGACGGCTCCGGTGGCAGAGCCGATGTTAGTGGCGAGTTAAGCGGGGCGTTAACGTTCAGCCAACCAGGGCAAGGTAAAAAAATCCCCGGCGTATAGATTTTGCCGGGGAAGAGGTGAATGCGCTTATTTAGACGCCGGACTGTAGTTGTCAACAAAGCCAGCGATTCTCTTACCGATAAGGGTGAGAAGTGGCCCGGCAAATACCCCGCCCAAACCGGCAATGACCAGTAACCGGTCATCGTTGGCGTTGCGTGACAGAACGAAAATACTCAACAGCATTCCGCTGAAGCAGGAAACAACAATCTGCAACAGGCATGCCCTGATTTCATCCAGGATGGGTTTCTGCTGCCTGAGCATGATATAGCGAACAATCCCGCCCCACGCCGCCATTCCAATGACGCAAAGTACAATACGGTGATCCATCAGGAGGATGTCCCGGATATGTGTTGCCTCGATCATAGTGATGCCCTCAGAAGTAAAAATGAATTCTCAATAAAACTAATGCGGCTAAATTATCACCAGATACGAGGGGGCTAAAATCACAAGACAACACATTTCACTGTGAGGTTTTCAGGCTGACATCACCGGGCAATTAAAAAATATAAAAGGCTTTGCATTTCAGGTGGTGTGACGACACCTTCCCCTGTGTGAAGAGGAAGGTGTAAAACACGACATCGTGACTGAGCCGGAGGGGTCACTCTGATGTCAGCACGGACACTTCCCCATTTTCCCGCCTTCGCTCGGGAACCGGGCTTCAAGGCATCGCCGGTGGAATTCGCGTTCGGTCATCGGCGTCATTTCCGGGTGTCTGACCTTCATGTGCCGGACATAATTCTGATAATCCTGCACGCCGACCATCAGGCGAAAACTCT
The DNA here is from genome assembly GCF_023701875.1 of Rahnella sp. CG8. Taxonomy (NCBI): domain Bacteria; kingdom Pseudomonadati; phylum Pseudomonadota; class Gammaproteobacteria; order Enterobacterales; family Yersiniaceae; genus Rahnella; species Rahnella sp. CG8. The sequence goes on along the minus strand of NZ_JABAED010000006.1, from coordinate 227,548 downwards.
GAGCAGTGCGTTTTATCGCCAGTTTCAGCCAGCCGGTCACATTGTGTGGTTTTGGCTGCACGGTGAACAACGGCTGACAGCGGATGACGTGTAACGCCGCAGGGCGCGCGGTTTTAAATAATGCTCTTGAATCAGACATGGCGGGCCTCGCGACGTTGTACGACAGCCGTTTCATGCACTGTCGGTGTGCTCGATTGCAGCGCGCGACGGATAACGAAGAACGCTGAAATCAGCATGGTGACCGCCACCAGCATAAAGAATCCACACAGGATGGCGTTGATCTGATTGTTCAGCACGATGGTTTGCATGTCCGCCAGCGTTTTGGCCGGTTTAATGATTTCGCCGCTGTCGATCCCGGCAGAGAATTTCTTCGCCTGCGCCAGGAATCCAATCGACGGTTTTTCGTGGAAAATCTTCTGCCAGCCCGCAGTCATCGAGGTGATAAACAGCCAGATAGTCGGCAAAATCGTGACCCAGGCGTAGCGCTGTTTCTTCATTTTGAACAGCACCACGGTGCCCAGAATCAACGCCATCGAGGCCAGCATCTGATTACCAATACCAAACAGTGGCCACAGAGTATTAATGCCGCCCAGCGGATCGACGACACCCTGATAAACGAAGAAGCCCCAGCCCGCAACCGCGACGGTGGTACCGGCGAAAGTGCCGATCCACGAACGGTTATTCGCCAGCGAAGGGACGGCGACACCCACCAGATCCTGCACCATAAAGCGGCAGGCGCGGGTACCGGCATCCACTGCGGTCAGAATAAATAAGGCTTCGAACAGGATAGCGAAGTGATACCAGAAGGCCATCATCGCGCGGCTGTTAAACACATCGGTGATGATGTGTGCCATCCCGACAGCGAAGGTTGGTGCGCCACCGGCGCGGGAAAGGATTGACTGTTCGCCGACATCTTTGGCTATTTGCGTAAGAATGTCTGGCGTGATGACAAAGCCCCAGCCGTTAATCACCTGTGAAGCGCTCTCTGCCGTGGTGCCGATCAGCGCCGCCGGAGAGTTCATCGCAAAATACACCCCCGGGTCGATAACCGACGCACAAATCAGCGCCATGATTGCCACGAACGACTCCATCAGCATCGCGCCGTAGCCGATAAAGCGGATATGGCTTTCGCGCTCAATCAGCTTCGGCGTTGTGCCGCTCGAGACCAGCGCATGGAAACCGGAAATCGACCCGCAGGCGATAGTGATAAACAGGAACGGGAACAGGCTGCCGGAGAATACCGGGCCGCTGCCGTCAATAAAGCGCGAAACCGCTGGCATTTTCATCTCTGGCATAGCAAAGACGATACCGACCGCCAGCCCGACAATGACGCCTATTTTCAGGAACGTTGAGAGATAATCGCGCGGTGCCAGCAGCAGCCAGACCGGCAATACCGAGGCAATAAACCCATAGATCACCAGCACCCAGGTCAGCGTGGTGCCGTGCAGGGTAAAGAACGGTCCCCAGTAAGGATCCGCCGCGACGTTGCCGCCGTAAACGATGGCGAGCATCATCAGCACGAAGCCAATCACCGACACTTCTGCAATTTTCCCCGGACGCAGAAAACGCATATAGATGCCCATAAACAGGGCAATGGGAATGGTCGCGGCAATGGTGAACAGCCCCCACGGGCTATCGGCCAGCGCTTTGACGACCACTAACGCCAGCGCGGAAAGAATGATAATCATCACGCCCAGCGCGCCGAGCATGGTGATCACGCCCGCGAAACTGCCCAGTTCCTGCTTTGCCATTTCGCCCAGTGAACGGCCGTCACGACGGGTGGAGATGAACAGGATCAGGAAGTCTTGCACCGCACCGGCGAGCATCACGCCGACCAGGATCCAGATCGTGCCCGGCAGGAAACCCATTTGCGCAGCCAGTATCGGGCCGACCAGCGGACCCGCGCCTGCGATGGCGGCAAAGTGGTGGCCGAACAAAACCCATTTATTGGTCGGCACATAATCCAGCCCGTCGTTACGACGCTCGGCAGGTGTCATGCGTTTGTCATCGAGTTCGAAGACTTTTTCGGCGATAAACAGGCTGTAGAAACGGTAGGCAATGCTGTAACAGGCAACGGCAGCGACCACCAGCCACAGGGCGTTAACATGTTCGCCCCGGCTCAGGGCCAGCATTCCAAAGGCAAAAGCCCCGATTAACGCCACCACCAGCCAGGTTATCCCGGACTTGACGCTTTTCATGATGTACAACTCCTTATGAGTGGTCCGGTGATAGCCAGCCACTTTTTATGTCGAGAGTGTGATGTGGAGAGGTAAGGGTCGCATGGCCGAATGCGGTTGCGACTTTGTTGAATTACTGTTTAAAAATAATGTGTTTATACAGAAAAGTATGAAGTTAAAGATGAATTTGTGATGGGGCTGACGCTTTGCGCAGAGAAGACTGGTCGGATGACAATAAAGTTGTGGCGGGTAAGTAAAAAAGCAAAAAAACCGGCCACGGGGCCGGTTTTCCTGTCTGGTCAGTCAATTATTCAGCGGTTACTGGTTTTTCCTGACCCGGTTTGTGGTCACGCATCTGTTCCATTTTGGCCGCGCGGTTCTGGTAGTTCTCATTGAACTGTTTTTTCTGCTCTGGTGTCAGCAGGTTATACATTTTGTTCTCTGCGCGGGCACGGTCGAGCATACGATTAGACTGTGCTTTGGTAATGGTATCAATCTGCGATTTCACCTTGGCTTCATCGAAGCTGTCGGAAGCCACCAGGTTGTGCATCTGATCCATCTGGGCTTTCATCGCTGCGCGGTCAGGGCGCGCGCCGCTGTCTTTCATGATTTCTTTCATCTGCGTTTTCTGCTGCTCAGTCAGGTTCAGCGCCGCAAACGGGTTCATATGTTGCGGTCCTTTATGATGCAGCATTTTGCCGTGCGTCGCGGTCGTGGCATCAGTGGCCGGTGTGGCTGCGGTTTCAGCAGCAAATGCGAAAGAAGCAGAGCTCAAAGCCAGAGTTGAAGCCACAATCATTGCGGTAAGTTTACGCATAATTAAATTCCTCATTGGAGATTCAGGCAATTCGCCCGTTTTGTTTCGACGAAAACAAGTCTACGCAATCCAATGAATAGTAATGCGGTGTGGATGTAAAAGAGTGAAAGGCGTGATGTTACTTTTCCAGCGATCGTGGAGAAAGTGTTTAGAAAGCGTAAGGTTGCGCGAACAGGTGTGAAGGGAAGCTCAGATAAATCTGAGTAATGCGATGAATTCACACATTACCATGGCGAATGTTTCGCCGCCATACCTCCCGGGTAAACATTGATTGCTGTTGATGAGCAGTTTACTCCGGGGAAAAGCGCAAAATCAGGCATAATAGTTATCATTTGATTAACACTTCCTATAACAGTACTGATGAATTATGACTCAATCCCGTTATGAAACGCTGGCGCGTACGTTGCGCAGACAAATTGATACGCAGGTCTGGTTGCCGGGCGACCGGCTGCCTTCCTTACGTGATACCTGCAAACAGTCTGGCCTGAGTCTGATGACGGTTTTGCAGGCCTATCAGTTGCTGGAAAGTCAGGGGGTGATTGTCGCGCGTCCGCAGTCCGGTTATTACGTGGCAGCGGGTATACAGCGGCCGGTGCGCCCATCTCCCGACGGGTATTTGCATGCTGCAGAGCAGGTGGACGTCAATGACGCCATTTTCGACATTCTCAAAGCCGGGCAAGATCCCGCCGTGGTGCCACTCGGTTCCGCGTTTCCTGATCCGACACTTTTTCCGCAGCCACGTCTGGCGCGTTCCCTGGCCAGCGCGGTGCGCCGGATGTCCCCGCACAGCGCCATTGCGAATCTGCCACCGGGTAATGAAGAACTGCGCCGCAGCATTGCACAGCGCTATGCACAAAATGGTATTGAAGTCGCGCCCGATGAAATCGTCATTACGTCGGGTGCGATGGAGTCGCTCGGGTTAAGTTTGCAGGTGGTGACAGAGCCGGGTGACTGGGTTGCTATCGAATCGCCAGCTTTTTACGGCGTATTGCAGGCGATTGAACGGCGCAAATTAAAAGCCATCGCCATTCCGACTGACGTGCGTTACGGCATGGATCCCGATGCGCTGGAACAGGCGCTGAAACTTTATCCGATCAAAGCCTGCTGGCTGATGTCGAGTTTTCAGAACCCGCTCGGATGCAGTTTGCCGCCGGAGAAAAAGGCACGGCTGGTGAGTATTTTGCAGGGACATAAAGTGGCTCTGATCGAGGACGACGTATACAGCGAACTGTATTTTGGCAGCGAACGAACGGTGCCGCTGAAGGCGTCAGATTATCGCAGCGACATTCTGCATTGCTCATCGTTTTCGAAATCCCTCGCGCCGGGCTTTCGCGTGGGCTGGGTGGCGGCGGGGGCTTATGCTGAACGTATTCAGCGCCTGCAACTGATGAGCACGTTATCGGCCAGCGTGCCGGTTCAGCTGGCGTTAGCCGATTATCTGCAAAAGGGGGCGCAGCAGGGAGGTTACGATACCCATCTGCGACGCTTACGGCGCGTACTCGAACAACGGCAGATGGCGATGCGTCATGCGATTCTGGCGGAGTTTCCGGCGCAGGTGTCGGTGACGCAACCTGCAGGCGGCTATTTTCTGTGGCTGGATCTGGGTGACAATGTGGATGCGGCACGGGTCTATCAGCGCGCGCTGACAAAAGGCGTCAGCGTCGCGCCCGGCACCATGTTCTCTGCCGACGAGCGTTTCAGCCATTGCATCCGTATCAATACCTCTTTCGAATGGGGGCCGCACACCGCGCGCGCCATCTCCATTCTGGCGGCGCTGGTGGCGGAAGAGATTAAAGGTTGAGAATGTTGTTCACAGATCCTGCTCACGCAGCGTCTTACCCACATTTCCGCCCGGATGCACTTTCAGCAGGCTTTGCTGATCGAAGCCGTTGCGCAGCATGATATTGCCGCACAATGCATCGAACACTGCCAGCACCAGCACGACAGACGTGGTGGCCAGCATATTGAGCGGGTCGATTTCCCGCCGGATATGCGTTTTCACCACCAGCGTAGCGGCGCGGGCAATCGCCGAATCCAGATTCTCCGTCACACTGATGATTGCCACACCTTTGGCTTTCAGCGTCGGTAACAGGCGCGTCAGCTCTTCAGAATTGCCGCCACGGGAAATCAGGATCATCAGGTCGTTGCTGCGCATAAATCCCAGGTCACCGTGGGCGGCATCGGTGGCGCTCAGATACACCGCCGGTTGCTCGACGCACGCCAGCATGTGGGCTATTTTCCGCGCGGCAATGCCCGACGTGCCGACGCCGGTGACGGCAATTTTGCCCGTGCAGCCGGTGACCAGCGTCAGTAACTGCTGCCATATATCAGCATCGAGATGATGCTGTAACGCCAGTAATTCCTGACTGTAGGTCTGCCAGCCCTGACACGCCAGGGTAAATTCTTCATCCGCATTCATTGGGTTTCCCCCTGCATCAGGCGGCGGTATTTCATGCTGTCGTGGTACATCTCATGAAATACGCGGTATTTACGGTCGTAATACTCTTTAATTTTGTTGGTTTGCGGTGTCACGGTTTTGCCGATGCGGCTCATGGCGGCCATCGCTTCTGGCAAAGAGTCGTAGGCGCCCGCCGCGACGGTGCCCATCATGGCACTGCCGAGCAGCATCGCTTCGCTTTCTTCCGGCAATAACATCGCGCAGCCTGTGGCGTTGGAATGCTCCTGAACAAACACCGGATTTTTGGTGCCGCCGCCGCTTGCCATCATGGTATCAATGCGATATCCGCTCTGATTCATGGTCTCGATAATGTGGCGGGTGCCCAGCGCCAGCGCCTGAATGGTGGCCAGATAATGCAGCGCCATGTCTTCCGGCGTACGCGAGAGTTTCAGGCCGGTCAGCGTACCGGTGAGCGTCGGGTTAGCGCGCGGTGAACGGTTGCCGTGGAAATAGGGCAGCATATGAATGTCTTTGGTCAGGAAGGCAATATTCTCCGGTTCACCGGCCATTTTTCGCAAAATGCCGTTGAGCACTTCATAGATGGTTTTGCCGCTGTCTTTGCCCTGTTTCAGTAAATCCTGATAACACGGATGCGACTGAATCACATGGTCAATCAGCGCCCCGGTAGTGGATTGTCCACCTTCGTTCAGCCAGTAATCAGGCAGAATGGCCGAATAGTATGGCCCCCAGATACCGCCGATATAGCGTGCGCTGCGGGACATCGCCATATGTGCCGTGGACGTGCCACCAATCAGCGCAATGCGGTTGTCGAAATCGGCCGATTCACCGGAGGCGCCGCTGGCACCGAGAATACCGAGGCTGCCTGCGTGGGCATCGATAATGGAAACGCTGACGGCAGTACCGGCCATCAGCCCCATTTCTGCAGCGGCACGCTGGGTCAGACCGTGTCCGAGCGGTTCACCCATGGTTTTCACTTCGCTGCCGATTTTCGCCGCGTTGTTTTCCAGTAAATCTTCCAGTCCGATCTGACGGAAATAGCTGGGATCCCAGCGGTCTTCATGGCCGATATACGTCCATTTACAGACGGTAGAACACAGCGAACGGGTAGTGTCCTGCGTGGCGCGCCAGGTGAGAAAATCCGGCAGGTCGAACAGGTGGCCGACGTTGTTCCAGGTGGTGGGCATATGCTGTTTCAGCCACAGCAATTTTGGCGTCTGCATTTCCGGCGAAATAATCCCGCCGACGAATTCCAGCACGCGGTGACCGGTGGCGTTGATGCGCTCGGCCTGAGTAATGGCGCGGTGATCCATCCAGACAATAATGTTTTGCTCGCTGCGCCCGGACGGGCTGACGGTCAGCGGCTTGCCTTCTTTATCCAGCACCACCAGCGAACAGGTGGCGTCGAAACCGATACCTTTCACCTGAATCGGGTTGATGTCCGCCTGATTGACCGCGTCTTTCACGGCATTGCAAACGGACTGCCAGATCTCATCAGAAGATTGCTCAACGAAATCGGCTTTCGGGCGGTACAACGTAATCTCACGGCTGGCCTGGCCGACCATGCGGCCGGTCATGTCGAAGACGCCCGCGCGGGCGCTGCCGGTTCCTACGTCTACTCCAATAAAATAACTCGCCATGTTCTTTCCCTTCGGTAAAAAGCTTTCGCTTAAGATTTTCTGTTTTGCAGAGCGATAAACAGGATCAGGACGCCGCCCCACAGAGCCATTGTCAGGTAACTGCTGACGCCCATCAGGTTCAGGCCGCTTTCCAGCATTTGCAGGACGATCAGCGCCAGTACCAGTCCGATGACCCGCCCGAAGCCGCCGTCGGGGTTAATTCCGCCGAGCACGGAGGCCAGAATGGTTACCAGCAAATACGAGTCACCGTAGCCTGCTTTTGCCGAGTTAAATTTGGACATCATCAGCAGTGCCGCGCCCCAGCCGAGCAGGGCGGAAAGCACATACACTGCGATGGTCACTTTGTGCGTATTGACGCCACTGAAGCGCGTGGCCTGTTCGTTGGAACCCATCAGATACAAACTGCGGCCAAGCGTGGTGTGTTCGAGTAAAACCCACAACAACAGCGCCACCAGCAGGAAAAGCAGCAGGGCGACGGGAATGCCCAGCAGACTGCCATTGCTCAGATACTGAATCGCCGCCGGGAAGCCGGAAATCACCGCGCCGTTGGTCAGCAGAATATTCAGCCCGGCGATAAGTGTCATGGTGCCGAGCGTTGCCAGAATCGGTGAGACACCGATATACGCAATCAGCGCGCCGTTAAGTACACCAATGACAACCGCGACAGCCAGACCGGCGAGCATCGCCAGCACGAAATATTGCGGCTGATCCGGATGTGCCACCAGAATGGCCGCCATGACCAGCGAACAGGCATTGGCACCGGCAATGACTGAAAGGTTGATACCGCCGGTGAGCATGGTGATGCCCATCCCCAGCGCCAGCATGCCCAGAATCGGCAACTGCGAAGAGATCGACTGGAAATTACCGACGCTGTAGAAACTGCCGCCCAGCGTGAATGAGAACAACACGGCAACGGCGACGATGATCAGCAACTGCAAACGGATGATGCGGTCGCCGGGGAAGAATCGGTTTAAGGTTGTCATGTCACATCCCCTTTGCCAGTTTGCGTTTTTCATTCCACGCGGTGCTGCTGATGCTGACCAGAATGATTACGCCGCTGAAAACCTGATGCCAGTAAGACGAAATACTCAGCAGTGTCAGACCGTTTTGCAGGAAGGCCAGCAGCATCACACCGAGAATGGTGCCGGTGAGCGAGCCGCGTCCGCCGGTCATGCTGGTGCCGCCTAAGACCACCGCCGCCAGTACCGTCAGCTCATAACCGAGCAGTGAGTTAGGTGCCACCGACTGCGTAATTTGTGCCTGCACCACGGCGGCGATACCCGCCAGCAATCCCATAAAACCGTAGACGTAAAAATGTAGCCGCAGGATGTTCAGACCGAGACGCGACGCGGCGTCACGGTTGCTGCCCATCGCGTAAATCTGACGTCCCACGCGGGTGCGGTTCATCAGCACGCCGGTGGCGATAATCACGCCCAGCAGGCTGAGCAGCGGCAGCGTCAGGCCATAGTCATAGCCATCGGCAGCGGTAAAAGAGAACCAGTTAATGCCGTTCATAAACCAGTCAGGGAAACCGTACAGCCAGGTGCCGTTGGTCAGATACACCAGCAAACCGTAGAACAGGTTCAGCGTGGCGATGGTGATAATAATGGCCGGAACGCGCAGCCAGTAAACCAGAAAACCGTTCACCAGCCCGAGTAACAAACCGGTACCCATCGACATGGCAAACGCCAGCGGAAAGCTGCCGCCATGATGAATGATGTAACTCGCCATCACGTACTGACCGATGGAGGTGACGGCCGGGAAGGAGATGTCGATGCCACCGGCGATCAGCACCACAAACAGGCCACAGGCCAGAATACCGAGAATGGCGTAACTGGTGGCGACATCGGTCAGGTTGCCAAGCGTCATAAATTCACTGGTGCTGACACTCAGGCCAATCACCAGCAGCAGAACCAGTAATCCCAGCCAGAATTCGTGCTGAGAAAACAGTTTCGAGAGAGATTTATTATCCATTGATCGCCTCCGCAATTTGCGCTTCGCTGCTCTGGTGTGGGGCGAATTCCGCCACCAGTTCGCCTTTGCGCATCACCAGCACGCGGTGACTGTTGTAATAAGCTTCCGGGATTTCATCGCAAATCATCAGCACCGCCATGCCGGACTCCGCCAGATCACGTGCGATGCGATAAATCCCTTCTTTGTTGGCGATATCGACACCCACCGTGGGGGAGTCGAGGATCAGGATATGTGGTTGCGTCGCCACCCATTTGGCGATAGCGATACGCTGCGCATTGCCGCCGGACAGGGTTTTCACTGGCAGGCCGCTGTCCGACACTTTAATGTTCAGATCACGGATCAGGTCTTTCACCACTGACGCCGCTTTGCGGTGATCCATCAGCCCTGCGCGGGTGTGCAACTTGTCGAAAATCGACACCAGCGTGTTGTCGTAAATGGATTGCTCCATGATCAACCCTTGTGTCAGACGGTCTTCCGACACATAAGCAATACCGTGGCGGATAGCATCGCGGTTGCTGCGGAATTTTACCGCATTGCCGTTAACGCGGATTTCCCCGCTGTCCGGCTGGCTCATGCCAAACAGGCTCAGACACAGCTCCGTTCGCCCTGAACCGAGCAGACCGATAATCGAGGTGATCTCGCCCTGACGCAGCGACAGCGAAATATCCTGATACTGACCTTTGCGGCTCAGGCGGCGGACTTCCAGCAGCGGCGTCACGTCTGCGGGCGCACGGTGCGGCAGATGACTGTAGGTAAAACGCTGTCCGGTCATCAGGAAGGCCAGCTCATTGCTGTCGAGTTCGCTGGCCGGATAGGTGCCGACCAGTTTGCCGTCACGCATCACGCTGATACGGTCAGCGACTTCCATCACTTCATCAAGACGGTGGCTGACAAATACCACGCAAATACCGGCGGCTTTCAGCTCATTCACCACCCGCAGCAGACCGTTTACTTCGGTGCGGGTCAGTGAGGCGGTTGGTTCATCCATGATAACCAGACTGGCGTCAGCGGCGATTGCGCGGCATATTGCCACTAACTGACGGTCTGCGATCGACAGCTTTTCGACTTTACGATCCGGATCCAGAGAGACGCCGACGCGTTGCATCGCCGCGACCGCTTTTTTGCGCATTGCCTCGCGATGTACCCAGAAATCGCCGCCCGGTAAATAACGGTGAATAGCGATATTTTCAGCCACCGATAAATTCGGGAATAAAGATAAATCCTGATAAATAACCTGAATGCCGTAATAAGAAGAAAGTTGTGGCGTCAGGGTATGAAATAATTTCCCGTCGAGGGTAATCGCCGCCCCTTTTTCCGGCTGATAGACCCCGGAAATGACTTTAATAATGGTGCTCTTGCCGCAGCCATTCTGACCCGCGAGGCAATGCACTTCGCCTTTATTCAGCGTCAGGCTGACATTATCCAGCGCTAATACGCCGGGGAATTTTTTACTGATTTTTTCGAGGCTGATAAAGGCCTCAGCAGGGGCAGGGGACGTGCGCGAACTGGACGACGGAGTGAGAGTATTCATCACATTATCCTTACAACATACCCTTCATACTTCGCGCTGTGGATGCGTTGACTGCACTCGCTCACCCGAATCACTTACTTATGTAAGCTCATCGGGATTCACTCATTTGCCGCCTTCCCACAACTCGAATTATTTAGGGTATAAGTTTTCAATGTCTGATTAGAAATTCAGATACGGCACAGCAAACATCGCCGTATCTGTTTCTATTTGCCTGGTGTGGCGCTGGAGATAAATTTATCTCCGGTAAATATCCGGTAAATAAAAGCATTAAAAAGTTAAATCAGAAGCCAAGTGATTTCGCATTCTCTGGTGTGACTTCCAGAATTTTATTAAAGCGGATCACATGCTTATCCATATCCACATCAGCTTTGCCCAGCCCGTCAATGCTCAGATCTTTAGTCACTTCTTTACCCTGCAACATCTGGTCAGCAACGGTGACTAAGGCGTAACCGGCATCTTTCGGATCCCACAACAGCACTTTCTTAATATCGCCACGCATCAGATAGGGCGCGGCCTGAGCTGGCATAGCGATACCGACAACGGCAATTTTATTTTTCGCACGTTTCTGCTGAACGGCCTGACCGGCACCGATCGGGCCGAGCGAACCGAAACCGATAATCCCTTTCAGGTCAGGGTAGGTTTTCATTAAATCGAGCGTCGTGGAGTAAGACTTATCGATGTTTTCTGCGACCGGCAGGCGTGAAGTGACTTCATGCATGTCCGGGTATTTTTCTTTCTGATATTTAATGGCGGCATCAGCCCATGCGTTATGCAATGGCACGGTCAGGGAACCGACATAAATCGCATAACCGCCTTTGCCGCCCATATCTTTCGCCAGCTCGTCCATATTGGCTTCGGCATATTTCTGGCTGTCGATGGTTTCGATATCCCACTGACCAATCTGCTGATCGGGAGATTCATGTGTTAACACCACGATGCCCTGATCACGGGCTTTTTTCAGCACCGGCTCCAGCACTTTGGCGTCGTTCGGTACCACGATAATGGCGTCGACTTTTTTGGCGATCAAATCTTCAATCACTTTGACCTGCTGTGCCGGATCCGGCGTGGATGCGCCTACCTGATAGGCGTTGACATCCAGTTTCTGCGCGGCTTCTTTTACGCCGACTTCCATGCGGGTGAACCAGGGAATACCGGTGACTTTAGCGACGACGGCAATGTCATAGGGTTTGGCGGCGAACGACGGTGTTGTGAATAACATGCATGCTGAAACCACACATGCACTGACTAATGCGAGGTTAAATTTCATGTCTGTACCTTTCTTATGAGGTTCTGTTTTGGTGTAGGGAACGGGTGGTGGTTATTTATTCCACATTCAGAGATTAACTTAAGGGGAAAGCTGTTTTCGCGTGGTCGTGAACGGAATGTGATCAAAGCCCTAAAATGTTAAATTAAGTGGTTTTATATGTAAAAATTAAGTTAATTAAAAATATAAAAACCATCATAGCCTGGGATTTGATAAATGTTACCGATAACAATTAAACAAAAAAATACCTAATATTTAACAATTAAGAAACATGAGAAAGTAATAACGGTCTTTTTCCTGAAAGAAAGACCGCGTGGTTTTTTTTATTTGCACAGACTGTGAGCAGCGTCACGGGACGCGGGTGCGCCAAAATCGTGCGCTGTTGCACCTTTATCTGGCATTGCTCTGCATTGAAGCGCGGGTGATCCGCGCCGGATCACAATCCTGCATAAAACATTCCACCCGAAATCAAAACATTTCCCTGCATACTCATTCTTGTGCCCTCGTTGCTGCAAAAGGGGATTTTTTCTTTTATTCATTTTTTATGCAATTAAAGTGAATAACAGGCGATATTAAGTGGTTGTTTTTTCTCGATGTCATTTTTTTTATTCACTTTTTTCCTTTGCTGGCATGAAGACTGCAATCTATGATGAGACTGAGTGAAATTATTTGTTAACTTTTAAATAACAAATTAGTAACTGCCATTTCTCGCCAGCGCGATTGCCCGCTAAATGTGCAAAAACATCGGAACCCGGTGCACTTCCTGTCTGTATGGGGGACGGGGGTGTGCACCCTGAAATCAGCGAAAAAGAGGTTTATATGGAACACCAACAGCAACCACAAAACGTCAGCCGCCAGAACTTTGATGACTGGATGGTGCCGGTTTATGCCCCGGCGGCGTTTATTCCTGTGCGTGGCGAAGGATCCTGGCTGTGGGATCAGACGGGTAAAGATTATGTCGATTTCGCAGGCGGGATTGCCGTGAATGCGCTGGGACATGCGCATCCGGAAATTCGTAAAACCTTGCATGAACAGGCGGATAAAGTCTGGCATCTGGGCAACGGCTACACCAACGAACCGGTGCTGCGTCTGGCGAAGCAACTGATCGACGCCACCTTTGCGGACAAAGTGTTTTTCTGTAACTCCGGCGCGGAAGCCAACGAAGCGGCGCTGAAACTGGCCAGGTTGTACGGTAATAAATCCGGCGGCGAAAAGAATGAAATCATCGCCTTCAAAAACGCGTTTCATGGCCGCACGCTGTTTACGGTGACGACCGGCGGTCAGCCGAAATATTCAGAAGATTTTGCGCCTTTACCGCAGGCGATTACCCATCTGCCGTTTAACGATCTGGCCGCCGTTGCCAGCCAGATTTCTTCCCGCACCTGTGCCGTGATTGTCGAACCGATCCAGGGCGAAGGCGGTGTGGTACCGGCAGAGGCCGGTTTCCTGCAAGGTCTGCGTGAGCTGTGTGACAAACATCAGGCTGTGCTGATTTTCGATGAAGTACAGACCGGCGTCGGGCGTACCGGCGAGCTGTATGCGTATCAGCATTACGGCGTGGTGCCGGACATTCTGACCAGCGCCAAAGCGCTGGGCGGCGGTTTCCCGATTGGCGCGATGCTGACCACTGACCGCTATGCTGCGTTATTCCAGCCGGGCACGCACGGCACCACTTACGGCGGTAACCCGCTGGCGACGGCGGTGGCGGGCAAAGTCTTCGAGCTGATTAACACGCCGGAAGTGTTGTCCGGTGTGCAAAAGCGTCATCAGTGGTTTGCCGATGGTCTGAAACGCATCAATGACCGTTATAAGGTGTTCAGCGAAGTGCGCGGGCAGGGGCTGCTGATCGGCGCTGTGATGAGTGAACGGTATAAAGATCAGGCCAAACAGCTGAACACGCTGGCGGCAGAAGAAGGACTGATCGCCCTGATTGCCGGGCCAAATGTACTGCGCTTTGCGCCATCACTGATTATTCCGGGCGCGGATATTGAAGAAGGGCTGAACCGCCTTGAGCGGGCTGTCGCGCGCCTGTGCGTGTGATTCTTTGGGTTAAATGAGGTAGCGCATCATGATGTTGATTCGACCTGTGCGGCCCGGCGATCTCGCCGATATCCTGCAGTTGTCAGGCAAAACCGGCATCGGTTTAACGTCTTTGCCCAAGGATGAAGCGCATTTACGCGGGCGCATTGAGCGCTCAGTGGCGACCTGGGAAGGTCGCCTGGAAAAAGGCGAACAGGGCTATCTGTTCGTGCTCGAAGACACCGAACAGCAAAAAGTTGTCGGCGTCAGCGCTATTGAAGTGGCGGTCGGGCTGAGTGAGCCGTGGTACAACTTCCGCCTCGGCACGCTGGTGCACGCCTCCAAAAGCCTGAATATTTATAAGCCGGTGCCGACGCTGTTTCTGAGTAACGATCACACCGGTTATACCGAACTTTGCACGCTGTTCCTCGATCCGGACTGCCGTCACGGCAAAAACGGGCAGCTGTTGTCGAAGGTCCGTTTCCTGTTTCTGGCGGCATTTCGTGAGTATTTCTCCCGCAAGGTAATTGCGGAGATGCGCGGCATGTCTGACGACAGCGGCCATTCCCCGTTCTGGGACAGTGTCGGGCGTCATTTTTTTGGTATGGAATTCGCCGAAGCTGACCGTCTGACCGGCATGGGACAGAAATCCTTTATTGCCGAACTGATGCCAAAGCATCCTTTATATACCGAATTGCTCAGCCATGAGGCCCGTGAAGTGATCGGCGAAGTGCATCCGCAAACCGCCCCGGCGCGTGCCGTACTTGAAGGTGAAGGGCTGCGTTACGAAGGTTATGTGGATATCTTCGATGCCGGTCCGACGCTCGAAGGTGAAATCGATCAGTTACGCGCCGTCAAAGAAAGCCGTCTGTTGCCAGTGCGGCTGGCGGAACACCGCAGCGGTCGTGATGAGCCGCTGTACCTGGTGGCCAACGAGCAATATCAGCATTTCCGCGCCCTGCTGGTGCCGGGCGGAGATTCAGCAGATTCGCTGACGCTTAATTCCCGCGAGGCTGACATGCTTGGCCTGCGCGAGGGCGATACCCTGCGCGCCGTGGCGCTTTTCCCCGGCGATAAACCGGCTCCTGCAACCCCTATTCTCAAAAAGGAAAGTCTCGCATGATGCAACCTGCACTTTTTATTCAGGGCCAGTGGCGCGGCGGACAAGGCGCGCAACTGAACAAAACCAATCCGGCAGATAATACGTTGTTGTGGTCGGCACTGAGCGCCAATGCGGAAGATGTCGATGCTGCCTGTACAGCCGCCCGCACGGCATTTCCCGCCTGGGCACGTAAAACCGTGGCCGAACGCGCCGAAGTGATTCAACGTTTTGCGGATTTACTGACGGAACATAAAGCACGGCTGGCGGAAATTATCAGTCTGGAAACCAGCAAACCACGCTGGGAAACGCTGACCGAGATTCAGGCGATGATCGGCAAGGTGTCGATTTCACTGGAAGCCAACCAGCAACGCACTGGCGAGAAACACACCGCCATGCCCGACGGTGAAGCCGTGCTGCGCCACCGGCCGCATGGCGTGCTGGCGGTTTTTGGTCCGTATAATTTCCCCGGACATCTGCCGAACGGCCATATCGTTCCGGCCTTGCTGGCGGGCAACACGCTGGTCTTCAAACCGAGCGAACTGACGCCTAAGACCGCCGAAGAAACCGTGAAGTTGTGGCAACAGGCGGGACTGCCGGAAGGCGTACTGAATCTGGTACAAGGCGGTCGCAGCACCGGTGAGGCGCTGGCAGCGTGCGGCAATATCGACGGGTTGCTGTTTACCGGCAGCGCGGGCACCGGCTATCAGTTGCACCGCCAGCTCGCCGGTCAGCCTGAAAAAATTCTGGCGCTGGAAATGGGCGGCAACAACGCGCTGATTGTCGAGCCGGTAGAAGATATTGATGCAGCAGTTAATCTGACTATTCAGTCGGCGTTTATTTCTGCCGGACAGCGTTGTACCTGTGCGCGCCGTCTGCTGGTGAAAGAGGGCGCGGCAGGTGATGCATTAATCGCGCGTTTGCTCGATGTCACCATGCAACTGCGCGTGGGCGGCTGGAATGATGATCCGCAGCCGTTTATGGGCGGTGTGATTTCTGACGTGGCGGCACGCAATATGCTCAAAGCACAGGACGAACTGCTGGCGCTGGGCGGTAAACCTCTGCTGTTGCTGACGCGCCCGGATCCGCTCAATACCCTGCTGACACCGGGGATTATCGATCTGACCGGTGTGGCGGGCATTCCCGATGAAGAATACTTCGGCCCGTTGCTGAGCATTTACCGTTACAGCGATTTCGATAATGCCGTCGCCCTCGCCAATCAGACCCGTTTCGGGCTGGCCACCGGGCTTATCTCTGCTGAGCGCTCTCAGTTTGAGCAGCTATTATTGGAAGCAAGGGCGGGCATTGTGAACTGGAACAAACCGCTGACTGGCGCATCGAGCAACGCGCCTTTTGGTGGCATCGGTGCTTCAGGCAATCACCGCCCAAGTGCTTATTATGCGGCGGATTATTGTGCCTGGCCGATGGCCTCGCTGGAAACAGACAAGCTGGAACTCCCTGCGACGCTGTCGCCTGGTATTGATTTCCGTACAACCTGAGGAGACAGCAATGTCTGGATGTGAAGCAAATTTTGACGGCTTAGTCGGGCCGACGCACCATTACGCGGGGCTGTCGTTTGGCAATGAAGCTTCGACTAAAAACCAGAATGCGGTGGCGAACCCGCGTCTGGCGGCAAAACAGGGCTTGCTGAAAATGAAATCGCTGGCCGATCTCGGTTTTGCACAGGGGATTTTGCCGCCGCATGAACGTCCGCATCTGAGCACATTGCGCAAAATGGGTTTTGGTGGCAGCGATCGCGAAGTGCTGACTAAAGCGCAGGCTTATTCGCCGCGTTTGCTGTCGTCACTGAGTTCGGCGTCTTCCATGTGGGTGGCGAATGCGGCCACGGTGTCGCCTTCGGCAGACAGCGCAGACGGGCGTGTGCATTTCACGGTTGCCAACCTGAATAATAAATTTCACCGGGCCATTGAGGCAGAAACCACATCTGCCATTTTACGCGCGACCTTCCATGCCGATAAATATTTTGCCCATCACGATGCGCTGCCGCAGGTGGCGGCGCTGGGGGATGAGGGCGCGGCGAATCATAACCGGTTATGCGGTGAGTACGATAAACCCGGCGTACAGGTGTTTGTTTACGGACGCGACGGGCTGGCGACCGGCGACAACGAACCGGTGCGTTATCCGGCACGTCAGACCCGTTTAGCCAGTGATGCCGTAGCGCGTTTGCATCAGCTTGATGAAAAGCGCACGGTGTTTATTCAGCAAAATCCGCAAGCCATCGACAGCGGCGTTTTTCATAACGACGTCATTTCTGTCAGCAACGGCAACGTGCTTTTCCATCACGAGCAGGCGTTTGTGAATTCAGGCAAAGCGCTGGAGGAAATTCGTCGCAAAATGGCGGCGCTTGAGCTGGATTTCCACCCGATTGAAGTGCCGCAGTCAAAAGTGTCTCTCGACGATGCGGTCGCGACGTATCTGTTTAACAGCCAGCTCCTGACCAAATCCGACGGCAAAATGATGCTGGTGGTGCCGGAAGAGTCCCGCCAGCATACCGGCGTCTGGGCGTATCTTTCAGCACTGAAAGACAGCGGTGGCCCGGTTGATCAGATTGAAGTGTTTGATCTGCGTGAAAGCATGCGCAACGGCGGTGGCCCGGCGTGTTTGCGCCTGCGTGTCGCGCTCAACCGCAACGAACTTAATGCAATCAATGTGGCTTCGCTGATGAGTGACAGCCAGTTCACGCGGCTCAATACCTGGGTGGACACGCATTATCGTGACCGGATGCAGGCCAAAGATCTGGCCGATCCACAGCTTCTGACCGAAGTGCGTACTGCGCTCGACGAACTGACCAATATTCTCGGGCTGGGTGCGATTTATCCGTTCCAGCGCTGAGCCATCACAGGAGTGAATGTATGTTTGATTTACTGGCGACGACGCTTGCCGGTGATGCGGTGAAAGAACCTGCCGGACAAACCGAAACGCTGGACTGGCAATGGCGTGGTGAAGGCATTCTCGAGCTTTCACCGCGTCAGTCCTGTGAGGCGGCGGTGGTGATTTCCGCCGGTATTCACGGTAATGAAACTGCGCCGGTTGAACTGCTCAATCAACTGGTCAGCGAGTTGCTGTCAGGCGAAAGGCTGTTGCGGGTCCGGCTGCTGGTGTTACTGGGCAATCCGCCGTCAATGCGTGTCAATAAGCGGTTTGTGGAGGCTGACATGAACCGCATGTTCGGCGGGCGTCATGCGCGTTATACACCGAATGATGAAACCCGCCGGGCGCAGGAACTCGAACAGGTGATGGCGTTGTTTTACCGCAGTGCCACGGCGGCGGGAACCACGCAGCGATTCCACTATGATTTGCACACGGCGATCCGCGGATCAAAACACGTGCGCTTCGGGCTGCTGCCTTTACAAAATCGTCCGAAAAGCGAAGCGATGCTCGCCTGGCTCGACGCCGCCGGGCTGGATGCGCTGGTGCATCACCGATCGCCGGGCGGTACTTTTACGCATTTCAGCAGCGATGTTTTTCAGGCCGACAGTTGCACGCTGGAACTGGGCAAAGCGCTGCCGTTCGGCAGTAACGATCACGCGCAGTTCACCGGTATCCGCCGCGCGCTGCAAACGCTGGTGAGTGGCGAACCGATGCCTGCCCGTGACGCCGCCGCGCCGCTGGTGCATTACCGTGTGGTGCAGGATGTGATCCGGTCACAGGAAGATTTCGAGTTATTTGTCCCGGCAGATGCCCTGAATTTTACAGCGTTCAGGCAGGGGTTTGTCATTGCTAAAGAAAGCGGTAAAACCTACAAGGTTGAAGCAGAGGAAGAAGTCGTGTTATTCCCGAATCCGAATGTGGCGCTGGGGTTAAGGGCAGGGCTGATGCTGATGAAAATCTGATGAGTAAAAGCACCGCAGTAGCTGCAAAACCCCCTCCCAACCTCCCCCTTCGCAGGGGGAGGAGCAAGGCAAAAACCCGCTTACGGTGCGCGCAGAGTAGAACGCGATCAGCTCCCTCCCCTGCGAAGGGGAGGGTCGGGGTGGGGTATTAATGGCATCTCAGCCGCAACTCATTCCCTTTATCGGGATGCGTTGCACCAAAAGAAAAAGGGTCCTGATTTTCATCAGGACCCTTTTTCTTTAATTTGGCGGTGAGAGAGGGGTTCGAACCCTCGATACGATTTCTCGTATACACACTTTCCAGGCGTGCTCCTTCAGCCACTCAGACACCTCACCGTGTTCGTTACAGCGCGCACGTTGCAACGGGGCGCTACTATAGGGAGACCGCCGCGAAGGGTCAAGAAAATTTTCAGCGTTTTGTGTCAGGCGCTCAGAGTCTGTTCGCCGGGAGAATGCCGTGGCTGGCGGATTTTGAAAGCGCCCAAAAACAAAAAAGGCTCTGATTTTCATCAGAACCTTTTTTGTTTAATGTGGTGGAGAGAGAGGGGTTCGAACCCTCGATACGATTGCTCATATACACACTTTCCAGGCGTGCTCCTTCAGCCACTCAGACACCTCTCCAGTCGTCGGCTGCACCGCAGTGCTGCTGACCGGCGCTAATGTAGGGAAAAGTCGCCTCACCGTCAACACTCTTTTGCAGGTTCCATGCCGTTTAGACAAACTTAGAGCAATCTGATGATTTAAAGAGCAAAAAATGCGTTAAGGATGAACAGCCGGTATCTGGTTGCAGGGCGTGATTAAAATTGCTTATCAGAATGCATAAATAAGTAGAATTTTTGCATGAAAGCACAATTATCCCGCAAACACTTTTTGTTACGGCTAAATAGCAAGATATGTTGTGGTAATCATTCAGGGTAGCGGTATAACAATGCACTCTGAAAAAATGCTTCGCATAAGAACTGTACAAGTCATCCTTTGAAGCAGGGTTATTTATCACATAAGGGCAGGGGTTATTCTTGAGTCAGTCAAATAACGCGACCGCGTCGCAACACCGGACGGCAATTCCTGCCGGAGCGGGCACATTATTCTTCGTTCAGACATTCGCAACGCTCGGCTTTGCGGTGCTGTATTCCACGCTGGTCCTGTACGCCACCAAAAAACTCGGTTTCAGTGAAGATAACGCCAACGCCATCATGGGCGTGTTCGGCGCATTCAACTACGGGCTGCATATGTTCGGCGGCTACCTTGGCGGGCGTTATCTCAGCAACCGTAATCTGTTCGTGCTCGGCATGGTGTTGCAGGTCTTTGGCTGTGCGCTGATTGCGCTGGAAGGTGTGACCGGGTTGTACTGGGGATTAGCCATGTTCCTGACCGGCAGCGGACTGAATGTGACCTGTCTGAATATGATGCTGACCCAGCGTTTTGCACCGGACGATGACCGCCGTGAATCGGCCTTCCTGTGGAATTATGCCGGGATGAATCTGGGCTTCTTTATAGGCTTTGCGGTCGCCGGTTATTTCCAGCTCAGTGAAAACTACCGCGCGCTGTTCCTGTTCGCCACGTTAGGGAATGTCGCGGCGATTGTGGTGACACTTTCCCGCTGGTCGATTCTGGCCGATATCAGCACGCCGCTGAAAGAGGCCAGCCGCAGCCAGTTACTGCGCCGGATGGCGGTCGGTATTGCCATCCTGATTGTACTGGTGCCGGTTATCCGCATGTTGCTGACCCACGCAGAATTCAGCAGTTATTTTGTGGTCGCGCTGGGCATTGTGATTTTCGCATTAATGGCGCTGGTCACTTTTCGCCATCGGGATGCGGATGAACGCCGCCGCATGAAGGCGTATCTGCTGCTGGCGCTGGGTTCGTTAGTTTTCTGGACACTGTATCAGCTGGCACCCATGGGGCTGATGCTGTTCTCTGAAAACAACATCAACCTGAATGTATATGGTATCCGCGTGGCACCGCAGTGGATCCAGAACATTAATACCGTGGTTATCGTGATCGGTGGGCCGCTGATGGCACTGTGGTTCAACCGCCTGCGTCAGCGCGGCTGGAACATCGATATTCCGGCGCAGTTCTCCGCATCCCTGTTCTGTATGGGGTTGGGCATGCTGGTGCTGCCGTTGGGTATTCATCTGGCGGGCGGCGACGGCCTGGTGGCGTTTAAATGGATTGCCCTCAGCTATCTGCTGCAAAGCATCGGCGAACTGCTGATTTCACCGATCGGTTACGCGATGATCGGTAAGCTGGCACCGCCGCGTTATCAGGGTGTGATGATGGGCTGCTGGATGATGGTCACCGGCGTGGCGTCGGTGCTGGCCAGTTACATTTCCGGGCTGATGCCGCAGAACGCGGGCAGTACGCCAGCGCTGACCAATCCGGGCTACAGTCAGGTGTTTAATGCGCTGGGCTGGGGTTCCGTTATCACGGGTGTGGTGCTGCTGGTGCTTATCCCGCTGCTGCGCCGGATGATCCACCGTGAGCCGGTTGCCGCCTGATTTATTCGCAGTCTCCGTCACTCACTTCACAAGCCCCGAACTCCGGGGCTTGTTCTTTTTTACGCCACAGGGTTGCATCCCGATGATATTCAGGGAAATCTATCTGTTCACAGGAGGCTTCCCCGATGAACATTATTTTTTACCACCCTACATCTGATGCAAAACCCTGGATTGACGGAATAACAAAAAGATTACCGCAGGCCAACGTGCGTGCGTGGAAGGCGAATGATCAGGACCCGGCGGATTACGCGCTGGTCTGGCGGCCACCGCATGCCATGCTCGCGCCGCGCACGATGCTGAAAGGTATTTTCGCGCTGGGGGCGGGAGTGGATGCCATCCTGACACAGGAACAGCGTCAGCCGGGCACATTGCCCGCCGGCGTACCGTTGCTGCGCCTGGAAGATACCGGCATGGCGTTGCAGATGCAGGAATATGCGCTGGCGACGGTATTACGTTATTTCCGCCGGATGGATGAATATCAGCTGTTCCAGCAACAAAAACAATGGCGCCCGCTTGCTCCGCACTCACGCAGTGAATTCATCATCGGTATTCTTGGTGCCGGTGTGCTCGGCAGCAGCGTGGCGAAAGCACTGGTGGATATGCAATTCACCGTGCGTAGCTGGAGTCGCAGCGCCAAGTCGCAGGAAGGCGTAGAGAGTTTCTATGGTGACGATCGGTTGGCGGCGTTTGCCAGCGGCTGCAAAGTGCTGATCAATCTGTTACCCAACACGCCGCATACCGCCGGTGTTCTCAATCATAAACTGTTCACAAATCTTTCGCATAATGCGTACCTGATTAACCTTGGTCGTGGCGGACATCTGGTGGAAGGCGATTTGCTGCGTGCGCTCGACAGCGGGCAGATTGCCGCTGCCACGCTCGACGTTTTCGTTGAAGAACCGTTGCCGGGCATGCACCCGTTCTGGTCGCATCCGCGGGTCAGCATCACGCCACACGTCGGTGCGGATACGTTGCCGGAGCAGGCGATGGACAGCATCGTGAGTAACATTCTGGCGATAGAGGCAGGGCGCGAGCCAACGGGACGTGTCGATCCCGGCCGGGGTTACTGATATTCATCTGCTAACATTATAAATGCTGCGGTTATGTTGCCGCAGCGGAATACTTTCAAGGAGAGTACATGCCTTACCCGGTTGATTTACATATGCATACCGTTGCCAGCACCCACGCCTACAGCACGTTACATGATTACATTGATGAAGCCGCCGAAAAGGGCATTAAGCTGTTTGCCATCACTGATCATGGTCCTGATATGGCTGATGCGCCGCACTACTGGCATTTTATGAATATGCGGGTCTGGCCGCGTCTGGTGAATGGCATCGGTATCCTGCGTGGCATCGAGTCGAATATTAAAAACATTCATGGTGATATCGACTGTACCGGCCCGATGCTCAAAGAAATCGACGTGATTATTGCCGGTTTCCATGAGCCGGTGATGCAGCCCGTCGATAAAGAAACCCATACCGCTGCGATGATTGCAGCGATGGCGGGGGGTGAAGTGCATATTATTTCGCACCCGGGCAACCCGAAATACCCGATTGATATTCCTGCTGTGGCGGCGGCTGCCGCGAAATATAACGTCGCGCTGGAGCTGAATAACTCATCGTTTATTCATTCACGTGCGGGCAGCGAGCCAAATTGCCGTGCGATTGCGCTGGCAGTAAAAGAAGCCGGTGGCTGGCTGGCGCTGGGGTCAGATTCGCACATCGCTTATTCACTCGGGGGCTTTGAACATTGCGAACGTATCCTGCGTGAAATTGATTTTCCGCAAGACCGTATTCTTAATGTCAGCCCGCGTCGTTTCCTCGATTTTCTCGAGGCCCGGGGTCGCGCGCCCATTGCTGAATTAAGCGAACTGTGACATTGTCGCGACCAAATTGCGGGGGATTAACCCTTTTCATTATCTGATCAGGTTACTGTTATGAATGAATTTTCGATTGTCTGCCGCGTGCTGGGCACGTTGTTTTACCGTCAGCCGCAGGATCCGTTGCTGGTTCCGTTGTTTGGCCTGATTCAGGACGGAAAGCTGCGTGAGCACTGGCCGCTGGAGCAAGATGCGTTGCTGATCCGCTTGCAGGAAAGTGCCAATCCGCAAGCGCTGGCCGCTGAATTTAACCGTCTGTTTGTCGGTTCAGAATGTGCGGTATCGCCGTTCCGCAGTGATTATGTTGACGGCGCAAATGAAATGGATGTGCGCACATTCCTGCAACAGCGCGGTATGCCGCTGGGCGAAACGCCTGCTGATCATTTCGGTGCCATGTTACTGGCCGCCTCCTGGCTGGAAGATCAGTCGCAGGAAGATGAAGTCAGCGCGCAAATTACGCTGTTTGATGACTACCTGTTCCCGTGGTGCGGTAAATTCCTCGGTAAAGTGGAAGCCCATGCCACCAGCGGTTTCTACCGCACGCTGTCTGAAATCAGCCGCGAAGCCTTGCAGGCGATGCGCGACGAACTCGAAGAGCAACTGCCGCCGGATCTGGATGACGCGGAAGAAGACGACCAGTAATCCTGAACACAGCATGTAAAAAGCCCGGCGGTGAGTCATCACGCCGGGCTTTCTTATTATCGGTTTACTCAGACTAATCAGTAAAAGGTATCACCAACTGACCCGGTTTCACTTCAATTCCTTTCGCCAGTTTCTTCGCCATCGCTTCACCTTTGCTGTGATCGCCATTGAGCACATAAGCCGGACGCTGGTTGAAATAGGTGTTCAGCGAATTGTTCAGATAAGGCATCAGGCCTTTCATCACGTTGTCCATTTTCTCAGGCTTGATGGTGTAATCCACCACCTGCATATCCCGCAGGAAAATGGCGCCTTTCTCGCGATCATAAGTTGGATGCGCTTTCAGGGTCAGGCGCATATCGGCTTTCTGCGGGCCGAACAGTGAGGATACATCGACATGGGCGTCGCCGGTCAGCGTCACGATACCGGGTTCAGCCCGGCCAATCTGGCTGCTGAGATTGGTCAGCACCAGTTTGGCATCCACCAGTCCCGGAACGCCCAACTGTTTTTCAAAGTTGTTGTTCTTTTGCAGGTAATCATTCACCTGCTGCTCACTGATGGTGTACTGCGTCAGTTGATTACAGCCTGCCAGTAAGCTGGCACACATCAGTACTGCGGCACCCAGAAATCGCTTTGTCATTCTTCCCTCATTACGTAAAAACTATTTCGTCAGCATGACCGTAAAGCATCATGGCTCCAATCAGACAACGCTGATTAGCCTAAGTGCTTAAGGGAGGGAATAAAAGGGAAAATTGCCGGAAGCGGACTTCCGGCAAAAAGTATAACGGGCTTAGCTTGCGAGACGGGAGAGAAGATTTACCTGAGTCTGTTTCGCCATATTATCGCGGTAGGCCTGAACCCGTGAAGGCCAGTCGATGCCTTGCACAATCGACAGCGAACGCAGCAACGGCCAGAGATTAATGTCATCTTCGGAAAGCTCGCCGTTCACCGCATTCGGCTCGACGATCAGTTTGTCGAGTGCGCGCAAATCCTGACTGATTTTCTTCACCAGACCTTCGGAATGTTGCAGATGCTCCTGAAAACTGCCGCTGGCAGCCTGCTTTTTATCGGCGAAGTATTTACGGGCTTCCGGCGTGGAGAATTCTTCCAGTGGTGCGGTGGCAAAACGCGGCAACAACAGACGTCCGGTATATTCAGAAACCTGACGCAACCACGCGGCAACAGATGCGTTCAGCGGGCCGGTCAGCAGCGGTTTACCGTCACTTTTGTCGATGTAATGCACGATATCCATACTTTCCGGCATGAAGCCGCCATCCTCTTTTTGCAGGACAGGCACCATCTTTTTACCCACCATTGAAATGGGTGTTTTTTCATCGTCGTTGAGCAGCACCTTGATCTCAACCGGGATGTTCTTCAAACCGAAAATCATGCGGGCTTTCACGCAGAAAGGGCAATGTTCGTAAACGTAAAGTCTCATAGTACGTAGCTCCTGTTATCGCCGGCGGTGACCTGTAGGGTGCATGAAAACTGCCGGATGTAGGTTCGGATTTTGTCTAACGCTATGATTCAGTATGGGTATAGATGGATGTGAGATCAAACCGCATTCTCTGGAACGCGGTTTCCATCAGGGTACTGCATAAGAAATTACGGAAGATCAACCGCCGCTGAGCATGGCCGGTTCGATGCGGCGCAGGTTGAACTGCCAGTACAAACCGGTGAGGGTGATGAAGCCAACGACGCCGAGTAATAACCACGGCAATTCAGGCAGTTCGAGCGCACGGCCGGTGTCGTACATCCAGCCGCCACCGGTATAACCGATGACGCCGCCCAGAGCCAGTCCCAGACGGCTGAAGCCCATGTAGCTGCCGCGTGCGCGGGCGTCGGCCAGAGATGCACCCAGGGTTTCACGCGCCGGTTCGGCGATGATCGAACCAATGTAGAAAAAGCCAATCAGCAATAATAACGGATTGATTGAGGTAACCAGCCCGACCGGCAGCAGGCTCAATGTCATGATCAGCAGACCGAACATCAGGCGCTGTTCAAGACGGAAACGTTTTTCGCTCCAGCGGGCAATCGGATACAACAGCGTCAGCGACAGTACGGCTTCAATGGCGTACATCCATTTCACCGCCGACGGGCTGCCCGCGACATCATTGACCGCAATCGGCAACATCAGCATCACCTGCACGGTCAGCATGTAATAGCCAGTCAGCGTCAGCACGTAGGCCAGAAAACGACGGTCGCGCAGCACGCGCATCATGCCTTCGCGCATAGGGGTGCGCAGGGTGGAAATGCGGTAAGCCGGTAACAGCCAGGCGTTGCAGGCCGCGGCCAGACAAAAGATTGCGGCTCCGGTCCAGCAGACGTAATGGAAATCATATTGCAGCAGCCAGCTACCGATCAGTGCGCCAATGACGGCACCCGCGCTGTCCTGCATCATCATCAGGGAGAAGAAGCGGCTGCGCTCGTGCGGACGGGTCAGTTTTATGACCAGCGCGGTACGCGGCGGATCAAACAACGTGCCGCCAAGACCGGAGAGAATACACGAACAGACCAGAATCCACGGTTGATCGGCCATCGCCATCGTGGCAAAGCCCGCCGCGCGCAATAACATGCCGGTGATAATCATGGGTTTCGCCCCAAACCGGTCAGCAATCGCCCCGCCAAAAATGCCCAGTCCCTGTTGCGTAAGCTGACGAACGCCGAGTGCCAGGCCGACGGCCATTGCCGCCCAGCCAAGCTGATCGACAAATCGGATCGAGATCAACGGAAAAACCACGAAAAAGCCTAAAATAACCAGCGCGTTGTCTAATAACAGAAAATACTTACCCAAGCTCCGAGCTTGTGATACCAGAGACATGCTTCACCATGAGCGATTATATGTATCCTGTCCGGCAGATACAGAAAGGAGAAAAGACCGTTCCAGTCTGAACCGGAAACAGGCATTTAGATAGGGCGCTATTGATAATATTTTTTTATCGTCAAGCCGCGCTCTGACTGGCAGAATTAGCGGTGATCTGTCGTTTCCTATAAATTCTATTTATCGACCCATGCGGGATGTGGAGGGAAGGGATGTTTGGCTACAAATCTGCCGTGCCAAAGGTGCGGCTTACCACTGATCGGATGGTCCTGCGCCTGGTTCATGACCGTGATGCGCACCGGCTGGCTGAATACTACGCTGAGAACCGCGCGTTTCTGAAACCGTGGGAGCCGGTCAGGGATGAAAGCCATTGTTATCCCTCAGGATGGCAGGCGCGTCTGGGGCTGATTACCGAGATGCAAAAACAAGGCAGTGCGTATTACTTCATCCTGCTCGACCCCGATGAAAATCGCGTGATGGGCGTGGCGAATTTCAGCAATGTGCTGCGCGGTTCTTTCCATGCCTGTTTCCTCGGGTATTCGCTCGGCCAGGAATGGCAGGGTAAAGGTCTGATGCAGGAAGCGTTGCAGACGCTTATCCGCTATATGCAACGCCAGCAAAAAATGCACCGCATCATGGCCAATTACATGCCGCACAATAAACGCAGCGGCCAGCTTCTCGAACGTCTCGGCTTTGAACGCGAAGGTTACGCCAAAGATTACCTGCTGATTGACGGCAAATGGCAGGATCACGTGCTGACGGCATTAACCTGGCAAGAATGGACACCCCCGTCCCGATAAGGAGAGCAACATGAAACACGAACTCAGCGCCCGGGAGGCCCGTGTTGTGGGCTGTTTACTGGAAAAACAACTCACCACGCCAGAACAGTATCCGATGACCCTTAACGGCCTGACCACGGCCTGCAATCAGAAGACGAACCGCGAGCCGGTGATGGAACTGAGCGAAAGTGACGTTCAGCAAACGCTGGATTTGCTGCTGCGTAAACACATTATCCGCACCCTGAGCGGCTCACGTACCATGAAGTATGAGCACCGTTTCTGTAATTCTGAATTCGGCAATCTCAAATTTTCCCCGCAGGAAGTGGCGGTGGTGACCACGCTGTTGTTGCGCGGCGCACAAACGCCGGGCGAGTTGCGTACCCGCACTAACCGTCTGCATGATTTCTCGGACGTTGCCGAAGTTGAACAAACGCTGACTGAACTGACAAACCGCGAAGACGGCCCGTTCTGCGTGCGTCTGGCCCGAGAACCCGGGAAACGTGAAAGCCGCTATATGCATCTTTTCAGCGGCGAAGTCAGTAATGTGGCCAGTACCCATGAAGAACCGCTGTTCAGCGCCGAGGCACAAAGCGCTGATCTGACTCTGATCGCGCGCGTGGAAACACTGGAAGCTGAAGTGGCGGAGCTGAAACAGCGTCTGGAAAATTTGTTGCAACATCTGGCTGATTAACAGGAGCGGGTTGTGAGTAAATTACGTATTGGTGTTATCGGGCTGGGTGGGATTGCGCAAAAAGCCTATCTGCCGGTGCTGAGTCACGCTGAAAACTGGACGCTGGTCGGCGGGTTTTCCCCGAATCAGCAAAAGGCGCAGACCATTTGCGACAGTTATCGTATGGCGTGTTTTTCCCGCATGGATGAACTGGCGGGCCAGTGTGACGCGGTTTTTGTGCACAGCAGCACCGCCAGCCATTTTGAAGTGGTCGGGCAATTGCTGGCGCAGGGCGTGCATGTGTATGTCGATAAACCGCTGGCTGCTGAGCTTGAGCAGGCTGAGCAGTTGGTTGAACAGGCGCGCAAGACAGGCAAAACGCTGATGGTCGGCTTCAACCGTCGCTTTGCACCGTTGTATCGTCAGCTCAAAGATAACATGCAGAGCGCTGCATCTTTGCGCATGGACAAACACCGGACGGATAGCGTGGGGCCAAACGATCTGCGATTCACCTTGCTGGACGATTATCTGCACGTGGTCGATACCGCGCTGTGGCTGGCAGGCGGTAATGCCAGTCTGGAAAGCGGTCTGATTCAGATTAACGAAGCGAATCAGATGTTGTACGGCGAACATCATTTCCTCTGTGGCGAAACGCTGGTGACGACATCGATGCATCGCCGGGCAGGGACTTTCCGCGAGAGCGTGCAGGCGGTGACTGAAGGCGCGGTGTATCAGTTGGACAATATGCAAATCTGGCGCGAGGAACAGCAGGATATTCTCACACAACTGCCGGTACCGGGCTGGCAAAGTACCCTGACACAGCGCGGATTTGTCGGTGCGATTGAACACTTTGTGACCTGCGTGAGTAATCAGACGGCGCCGGAAACCAGCGGCGAGCAGGCGATTTATGCGCAGGCAATGATCGAGAAGATTCTGAATTCTTAACAAAAAAGCCGCGCGGGATGGCGTGGTTAACACTCTATAACAACATAAAACAACTGCCGGTGGCTATTGTATTGCGGATGCGTAGACTAAGCGCATCTTTGAGCCATGCGGCTTCATCTCTCACGCCTGCTGATGCAGGCGTGATGGTTTAACTATTTGATATACATGTAAACCGGTAAACAAGAAAAGTGACATGAATCTACTTAAATCTCTGGCAGCCGTCAGTTCCATGACGATGTTTTCACGTGTATTAGGTTTTGCCCGCGATGCCATTGTGGCACGTGTATTTGGCGCCGGAATGGTCACCGACGCCTTTTTTGTGGCGTTCAAATTGCCCAATTTGTTGCGACGTATTTTTGCCGAAGGTGCATTTTCACAGGCGTTCGTGCCAATTCTTGCCGAGTACAAAACTCAGCAGGGCGAAGAAGCTACGCGCACCTTTATTGCGTATGTCTCCGGGTTGCTGACGCTGGTTCTGGCGATTGTCACCGTGCTGGGCATGCTCGCGGCGCCGTGGGTGATTTATATCACTGCGCCGGGTTTTGTGGATTCACCGGACAAATTTGCGCTCACCAGTTCTCTGCTGCGGATCACCTTCCCGTATATCCTGCTTATTTCTCTGGCCTCGCTGGTCGGAGCGATACTCAACACCTGGAACCGCTTCTCAATACCGGCGTTTGCGCCGACCTTCCTGAACGTCAGCATGATCGGTTTTGCGTTATTTGCCGCGCCGTATTTTCACCCGCCGGTGCTGGCGCTGGCCTGGGCCGTGGTGGCCGGTGGCTTGCTGCAACTCGGTTATCAGCTGCCACACCTGAAGAAAATCGGCATGCTGGTGCTGCCGCGCCTGAACCTGAAAGATGCCGGTGTATGGCGCGTAATGCGCCAGATGGGACCGGCGATTTTGGGTGTTTCCGTCAGCCAGATTTCACTGATCATCAACACGATTTTTGCCTCGTTTCTTGTCTCCGGCTCAGTTTCATGGATGTATTACGCTGACCGCCTGATGGAGTTTCCTTCCGGTGTGCTGGGCGTGGCGCTGGGCACGATTTTGCTGCCTTCGCTGGCGCGAAGCTTTTCCAGCGGAAATCACGGTGAATACAATCGCCTGATGGACTGGGGCTTGCGTCTGTGTTTCCTGCTGGCGTTGCCAAGTTCCGTCGCCCTGGGGATTCTGGCCAAACCGCTTACGGTGGCATTATTCCAGTACGGCAAGTTCAGCGCGTTTGATGCTTCGATGACGCAACGTGCACTGGTGGCCTATTCCGTCGGGCTGATGGGGCTGATCGTGGTGAAAGTGCTGGCTCCGGGCTTTTATTCACGTCAGAACATCAAAACACCGGTGAAAATCGCCATCATTACCTTGCTGATGACGCAGGTGATGAACCTGGCCTTTATCGGCCCACTCAAACACGCGGGGCTTTCCCTGTCGATTGGTCTGGCCGCCTGTCTGAATGCTTCGCTGCTTTACTGGCAACTGCGTAAGCAGGATATCTTCCAGCCTTTGCCGGGCTGGAGAGTGTTCCTGATTAAGCTGATTGTCGCGGTGGTTGCCATGTCAGCAGCATTGCTCGGCATGATGTGGCTGATGCCTGCATGGGATGTGGGGGGAATGGCGTATCGTCTGGCGCGTCTGGCGGCAGTGGTTGCTGTCGGCGTAGTCGCTTACTTTGCCGTGCTTGGCCTGCTGGGCTTCAGGGTGAAAGAATTTGCCCGTAAGCTGGACTGACGCAGATTACAGAAACACAAAAGGGCGCATGAGCGCCCTTTTTTAATATCTGCGACCGTGCGTTACATGCGTTCTACGGTTTCGATACCCAGCGTATCCAGACCGGTTTTCAGCGTGCGTTGTGTCAGCAGTGCCAGTTTCAGGCGGCTGTTACGGCTGGTTTCATCTTCTGCATTAAGGATCGGGCAATGCTCGTAGAAGCTGGAGAACAGGCCAGCCACGTCGTACAGATACGCACACATGGTGTGTGGCGTGCCTTCGCGGGCGACAACGGTCAGTACTTCTTCGAACTGCAACAGACGGGTCGCCAGCGCAGCTTCACGTTCCTCGCTCAGTACAACCGGTTGAGTCAGACTGTTAACGTCGATGTCTGCACGTTTAAAAATAGAGGCTACGCGGGTATAGGCGTATTGCATATACGGCGCGGTGTTACCTTCAAACGCCAGCATGTTGTCCCAGTCGAAGATGTAATCGGTAGTACGGCTTTTTGACAGATCAGCATACTTGATTGCGCCGATACCCACCGCGTTAACCAGTTTTTCCAGCTCCCCGGCGTCTTTCATTTCCGGATTCTTTTCGGTGATCAGCTTACGTGCGCGATCAATCGCTTCATCCAGCAGATCAGACAGTTTCACCGTGCCACCTGAGCGGGTCTTGAACGGCTTACCGTCTTTGCCCAGCATCATGCCGAACATATGGTGTTCCAGCGCCACAGAATCCGGCACGTAACCGGCTTTACGCGCTATGGTCCATGCCTGCATCAGGTGCTGGTGCTGACGGGAGTCGATATAATACAGCACGCGGTCGGCCCCGAGTGTTTCGTAGCGGTATTTCGCGCAGGCGATATCGGTGGTGGTGTACAGGTAGCCGCCATCTTTTTTACGGATGATGACGCCCATCGGATCGCCTTCTTTATTTTTGTATTCATCAAGATAGACAACAACCGCGCCTTCGCTGTCGACGGCCAGACCTTTGGCCTGCAGGTCGGAAACGATGCCCGGCAGCATGCTGTTGTACAGGCTTTCACCCATCACATCGTCTTCGGTCAGGGTGACGTTCAGACGATTGTAGGTTAGCTGGTTTTGCTTCATGGTCACGTCAACCAGCTTGCGCCACATCTGCAGGCAGTATTCATCGCCGCCTTGCAGTTTCACCACGTAGCCACGCGCCCGCTCGGCGAAGGCTTCGTCTTCGTCATAGTTTTTCTTCGCCGCACGGTAGAATTCTTCCAGATCAGCCAGATTCATGTCACCGGCGTTTTCGTTCTGTACTTTTTCCAGATAGGCAATCAGCATGCCGAACTGTGTACCCCAGTCGCCAACGTGGTTAGCGCGGATCACTTTATGGCCGAGGAATTCATTGGTGCGCACAGCCGCGTCGCCGATAATGGTGGAGCGGATGTGGCCAACGTGCATTTCTTTCGCCACGTTTGGCGCAGAATAGTCGATGACGATAGTTTGGGGTTCAACCGGTGTGATGCCCAGTTTTTCATCGTTCAGGGCGCTGTCTACATGCGCAGCAACAAAAGCAGGATCCAGGAAGATATTGATGAAACCCGGCCCGGCGATTTCGACTTTATTCGCGATGCCGCTCAGGTCTAACAGTTCAACGACTTTCTCTGCCAGTTGTCGCGGTGGCATACCGAGTTTTTTTGCCACGGACATAACACCATTAGCCTGATAGTCGCCAAACTGAGCTTTAGCGGACTGACGGACTTGCGCTTCGCTGTCGGCTGAGGCGCCTGCAGCGATCAGCGCCTGGCTGACTTTTTCTGAAAGAAGTGACTGAATATTCACCGAAGTACCTTTATTTAGGAATGTGGTTGTTTGCTGTTCATCCCATGGTGGACGAACCTAAAATGATGCGTGTTTATATCATATTAGCCTTGCGGCGTCAGTATCACCGCACGTCCGGGCTAAGGAAAACGCGATTGTGCGGCATGTCTCTGGCAACCGGATGAAAGGCTGTGTAAATTACCCGACCCTGAAGATCTGCAAACGAAAACAAGATAGGATGACCGCCATGAATCACGTGCCGGAGTTACAGGATTTAGCTGATGATTTACCGCGCTTTGTCGACGTACTGACGGCGTTCGCTGCAAAATTGCACATTAATCTGGATGGGTTTCACGCAGATCATATTTCAGTGCGTTGTCATCAGAACACGACGGCGGATCGCTGGAAAACCGGCCTGGAAAAGTGCGGCAGCCTGTTGAATGAGACCCTGATTAACGGCCGGCCAATTTGTCTGTTTTCGCTCAACGAACCTTTGCAGGTCGGGCCGCTGAGTATTGATCTGGTCGAGTTGCCATATCCCGGCGATAAACGTTACCCGCACGAAGGCTGGGAACATATTGAGATTGTCCTGCCCGGTGCTGAAGACGAATTATATACACGGGCGCTGGCGCTCATTGCTGATGAAGCGCTAATGACGCCCGGTATTAAGCTGAAACAAAGTGCGCCCAAAGGGGAGAACGAGCGTTTGCCTAACCCGACGCTGGCGATCACTGACGGCTCTGTGACCATCAAATTTCACCCGCACAGCCTGCGGGCGATTGTCGCCAGCGAAAGGGAAGAAGGTTAACGTTGCAGCGTCAGTAACGCCGCTTCCATGCGATCCAGCGCTTTTTCCAGTAACGCGCGCTGGCAACCCAGATTGATACGCACATAAGCCGGTGCGCCAAAATCAGCGCCACCTGAGAAACCGACCCCGGCGTCCACGAAGAAATGGTAAGGGTCCTGCACCGGCAGTGCGCTGGCATCAATCCAGCCAAGGTATGTGCCTTCCGGCGCCAGCATGCGCAATCCTGGCATAGCGTTGATTCTGGCTGTCACCCGTTCGCGGTTACCTCGCAGGTATTCGAGCTGTGCGTTAAGCCATTCCTCGCCATCGCGATAAGCGGCGGTCGCGGCGACATACGCCAAAATATTGACGTGCGGCACAATGCCGTGACTGGCCTCAAGGAATTTCCGGCGTAGTTCCGGGTCAGGAATAATCGCCATCGACGCGCCCAGACCGGCAAGGTTGAAGGTTTTGGACGGCGACATCAGCGTGATCGAACGCTGTTCGGCATCGGCATTGAGTGAGGCGAACGGGATGTGTTTCAGGCCCGGTTCGAGGATCAGGTCACAGTGGATTTCATCCGAACACACCACAAGATCGTGACGTTGCGCGAAGGCCTGCTGTTCGAGTAATTCCTCGCGACGATACACCGTGCCACCGGGGTTATACGGGTTGCAGAGCATCAGCAGCTTTTCGCTGCCATCCAGTAGATTGTCGGCCGTGGAAAAATCGGCCACCCAGCGCTGTTGCTGCTCAGTTACATTAATGGATTTAAACTGACGCCCTTCAGCCTGAGCCGCCTGCATAAACGGCGGATAAATGGGCATGGGCATCAGACTGGAGTTTTGTGGTGCAACAGTGGCGCGGACGGCGACGTTTAATCCGCACACCAGGCCTGGTAACCAGACGATCCATTCGGGCTTAATAGCCCATTCGTAACGATCCGCCAGACGTTTTACCACTAAATCAATGAGTTCCGGCGGTGTGAAACCATACCCAAATACGCCTTCTGCGACCCGTTGCTGCAACTCTTTGATAACCTGAGGCGGAGAAGTGAAGTCGGTATCGGCAACCCAAAGCGGTATCACATCCTGATTATTGTATTTATTCCACTTAACGCTATCACTGTGACTGCGGTCTACCCATAAATCAAAATTGAGTGTCATAGTTAGCTTTCCTAAGCAAACAGATTGGGTGGGGATGCTCATCTCAAAGCCTACGCGACATGGCCGGCTGCAGACAAGTGTTGTAGCATAATGCCGTAATCAGGAGAGATCACATGACTAAATTAGAAGTGTGTTGTTACAGCGTGGACTGTGCATTGACAGCAGAACAAGCCGGGGCCGATCGTGTTGAATTGTGCGCCAGTCAGGCTGACGGGGGCATTACGCCGAGTTACGGTACCCTCAAACTGGCAAGGGAAAAAGTGACCATCCCTGTACATCCGATTGTCCGTCCAAGGGGGGGTGACTTTTGCTACAGCCAGAGTGAATTTGAGGTGTTGAAAAGCGACATCGCTTGTATTCGCGATCTCGGCTATCCGGGTCTGGTGGTCGGCATGCTGGATGCGGAAGGGCATATTGATATGGCGAGAATGTGGGAGGTGATGGCGCTGTGCGGCGATATGGCCGTAACATTCCATCGCGCATTCGACATGTGCCTTAACCCGAAGATTGCACTGGAGCAGTTGACTCAGTTAGGGGTGGCGCGCATTCTGACCTCCGGGCAACAACAAAATGCTGAAGTCGGTTTACCGATGCTTCGGGAACTCAATCAGCTGACGCGTGGTCCAATTATTATGGCTGGCGCGGGTGTGCGTCTGACGAATTTGCAGAAGTTTGTGGATATCGGGCTGACGGAGTTACACAGTTCAGCAGGGCGTCAGGTGAAATCCGCCATGCGCTACCGGAAAGCCGGTGTCACTATGAGTTCTGATACTGACTTTGATGAATTCAGTCGTTATTGCGTGGATGGCGATATTGTTGCCGCAATGAAAAGCACATTGCAGTTTGACGATGAAATATCCCGCACGGCGTAATAACTCAAAGATTTAACCGGGTCACACGACCCTTATTGCGTCGCCCTGCGCAAGTACCAGGCCCCGTCATGTTGGCGGGGCTTTTTTTGTGCTCCTGATTCTGCTGTCGTTGCGTAATTGATTCGGATAATCTGTCTGCTCATCAAATTGTTACCGCCGGACAGGGACATGAAAAAGTTAGTGATTACTCTCGCGCTGTTGGGATTTACGCACTCATTATTTGCCGCTGATAAACAACCCAGCAGTGTTCTGGATAATGGTGCTGAGACATTTGCCATTGACTGTGCAGGCAACCCTCAGCAAACGACGCTGGATATGAACGATTGTTATGCGGAAAAAATCGACAAGCTGAATTGGGTGAAACAGACGTACCTTGTGGCGGCCAGAAAACGTATTGAGCAAACGGCTACAGGTCCGAACCCGGATCCTGACGCAGCAGCTGTGCTGAAAGCGTTTGATGAGGAAACTCAGGCGTGGGATGCGTTTGAAGAGAAAGCCACTTTTGCGACGTACACTGACTATCAGGGCGGGACGATCAGAGGCGTGATGTCGCTGTCGCGGAAAATGGAACTCATCGAGTTGCGTGTTAAAGATATCTGGAGCAACTGGCTGCAATATCAGGATTCAACGCCAGCGGTATTACCCGAACCAAAATTTAAAGATGACCATTAATCCGGTTTTCTTGGCCTGAAAAAGCGCCCCGGGCGGCGCTTTTTATGACGGGCAACACTCAGCCCCAGGTCAGCAGCGCCACACCGAACATTCCTGCTTTCACCACCAGGCACATCACGAAAAGGCCTAGAACAATAACAGCCCGATCCATGAGGAATCGAATTCTTCTGCGCATTAATTTCTCCACGAAATACTTGCGTACGGATAAATTGGTTGGCCGAATTTATACACGAAATGCTATGAATCAATCCAATGATATAGCGTCAAAACGTGGAGCTTTACAAAGGGCTGTGGCTGACGCGGAAACAATTACTTCTCGTAAAAATTTTTTATTCTGATAGCGACGTCAATATTTGCCCAGTGCAATTCGTTTTCCTTGTGCAGACTGCTGCTGCCATCTTCCCAGGAAACGTAATACGACACGATGTCGTGCTCTGATTCAAAAGTATTCATCACGGTACCTTTGATATCGCCAGATCTGTGTTTAACGATGCTGCCTTTAGGGAACTTCATACTTCCTCCCGTAATGCGAACGACGATCTCCGTCATAACAAACCGATAGCCTTCTGAAAGGTTAGACCTTTTTACAGCGTGATGTACAGAGTGACGTGACTGAAAGTGAGGATAAAGTGTGAGCAATGACTTCCGCCAGACAGGAAGATGTCTGGCGGAGGAGGAAGGTCGTTATGGCTTGCGGGCGATGAGCAAGGCGCGGCGAGGAGCCGGATAGCCTTCGATAGTTTTGGTCGGATCATTCGGGTCGAGGAATTCAGCCAGTGATTCGCTGGTCATCCAGTCGGTACGGCGCTGTTCTTCAAGTGTCGTGACGCTGACATCCGCAATACGCACATCCACAAAGCCGCATTTGATCAGCCAGTTTTTCAGGGCTTCAGCAGAAGGGATGAAATAAATATTCCCCATCTGCGCGTAACGGTCACCCGGCACCAGGACCTGCTCGCTGTTACCTTCGACAACCAACGTTTCGAGCACCAGTTCCCCTTCGCTGACCAGCTGATTTTTCAGTTGCAGAAGATGATCTAATGGCGAACGGCGGTGATACAGCACGCCCATAGAAAAAACGGTGTCGAAAGCGTTCAGCTCGGGTAATTGTTCGATGCCCAGCGTCAGCAAATGTGCGCGCTGATCGCCCCCCAGTAATTTACGCACGGCCTCGAACTGACACAGGAACAACTGCATCGGATCGATACCCACCGCCAGATGTGCTCCTGCACCAATCATGCGCCACATGTGATAACCGCTGCCGCAGCCGACATCTAAAATCGTGCGGCCAGCAAGGGAGGAAATGTGCGGCAAAACGCGATCCCATTTCCAGTCAGAGCGCCATTCAGTATTGATTTCAACGTCGTACAGCGAGAATGGTCCTTTGCGCCATGGCATCATATTACGCAGCAGGTTTTCAATCCCTTCGCGCTGACCGGCAGGCAAAGGGACTTCCATATTGGCGCTGACGCTGTGCAACAAATCCAGACGTTCCGGCTGCAACAGCGGCAAACGATCCACCGAGTTAAACCACAGTTTGAATTTGCCGTGCAGAGATTCTTTCTGCCACGCGGTCAGTTGCGAAGGCAAAGTATTGAGCCACGGACTTAACGGCCCTTTGGCGATAACGCGATAAAAATCACCGAAATCAATCATTGTGCTTCTCCGGCTTTCAGCGCAATCAGTGAGCCGAAGTTAAAACACTGGAACCAGACTTCCGTGTGCTGGAAACCGGCCTGATGCAGGCGGGCTTTATGCGTTTCGACGGAATCGGTCAGCATAACGTTTTCGAGCATGCTGCGTTTCTGGCTGATTTCCAGCTCGCTGTAGCCGTTCGCACGTTTGAAGTCGTGATGCATATTGAACAACAGTTCGCCGACGTCTTTGTCTTCGAAGCTGAATTTTTCTGACAGCACCAGCGCCGCGCCCGGACGCATGCCCTGATACACCTGATTCAGCAAACGCTGGCGGTCAGCCGGTTCGAGGAATTGCAGGGTAAAGTTGAGCACTACCATCGAGGCATTTTTCAGCTCGATATCGAGAATATCGGATTCGATCACGCTGACCGGTGTATCCGCGCGGAAAGCATCAATGTGACGACGGCAGCGTTCCACCATGGCGGGAGAGTTATCGACAGCAATAATTTCGCAGCCCGGCACCTTAATGTTACGACGCATCGACAGCGTGGCAGCACCCAGCGAACAGCCCAGATCATAGACGTTGGAGTCGGGCTGAACGAAGCGCTCGGCGAGCATGCCAATCATCGAAATAATGTTGGAATAGCCCGGAACAGAGCGTTGGATCATGTCAGGGAAAACTTCCGCGACGCGTTCATCGAACGTCCAGTCGCCAAGCTTATCTATAGGTGCAGAAAACAGCGTATCGTGGTTTGCCATAGCGGTGAGTCAGGCCAAAAAGAATGTGGGTAAAAAGTTGAGGGCAGATTTTAGCAGATACTGGCGCAGGCAGATACCTGCGCGCCTGGGAGTTGTTTCAAAAGGGCATCAAATCTGTCTGGCAAATGTTCCGTGCTCAGTCAAAGTTGAGGAATTGCGACCACGGCAGATAGATAATATTGATCACGACCATCAGCACCAGAGAAATATAGGTGGCAGCCATGCCATTACGGCGCCAGGCAAATTCGCGGTTTTTCAGCCCGTAATAATGGAATAACCGGCCGAGGATCAGTAACAGGCCGCAGGCGTGTACAGTCCATATCGCCGCGCCGTTCATTTCCATATACAACAATAATAAACAGCCAATCGGCAGATATTCTACAGCGTTGCCGTGTACACGTATGGCGGTTTGTAATTCGTAGGATCCGCCGTCGCCGGTGGCGATACGGTATTGCATCCGCAGACGGACAACATCGAAAGAGAGTTTGATCAAAAGTATGGCGGCAAGCACGACATATAACGCGCTAATCATGATGACTTCCTTGGTTATTCCCTGTATCCCGGCGGAACAGCACTGATTTTCCGCTGCGTAGCCATGATAACGGGAAGGCATAAAACTGTCGTCAGAAAAACCTGAATATTCTTAGAACAACGCATCCTGCTCCGGCCAGTCCGGCGCGGGCTGGACCGAAGGAATGTGCTGACGCAGATCCTGCCACAGGTAGCGTGCCTGCTGGGGCGCGTCGGAACAATCGGGCGTATGAATAAACAGATACGGTGACAATCCCTGTGATTGCCAGTCGTTGAGTTTTGCAATCCACTGGCCGAACAGTGGACGGTTTGCCTCAAGACTGTCGCCGCCGATAAAGCGGACAATCGGGCGGGAGGATGTCGCCAGCGCGTGCAGCGGCAATATCGGTTTTTTGCGTTTGGCTTCGAGCACCGCTTCGGTGGTGGAGGTTGAGCTGTGAACCGGGCGACTGTCAAGGATCGCACGATTAATGCCGCGCAGATGTAATCCCTGATTCAGCGCCCGTTCTTCCTCACCTTTATTGAAGAAATCCGCATGGCGCACTTCAACGCCGTAATCGAAACCGGCGGGCAGGGCATCAAGAAATTGCCACAGGCGATCAAGATGTACGGGCGCAAATGCGGCAGGAAGTTGCAGCCAGAGCTGGCCGATGCGTTCACCGAGCGGTTCGAGCGTGCGGTAAAACATATCGACGTCTTCCTGACAATTCGCCAGTGCGGCTTTATGGCTGATGATGGAAGGAAATTTAAAACAAAAACGGAAAGACTCAGGCGTCATATCACGCCAGCGCATCACCACTTCCTGTTTGGGCAGGGCGTAAAACGTGGTATTGCCTTCGACGCAATTGAAGTACCGCGCGTAATCGGCCAGATCACGCAAACCCACCTGTGTCCAGGCGCTGTGATGCCATTGCGGTAAACCAATATACATATCGATGCTCCCTTTTCCGGGCCAAATCCCAAATAAAACGCCGCCTCAGCGGGCGGCGTTCAGGCATGAAAATCAGGGTAACGTTACTCTGGCAACGCGGCAAGCACTTCGGCAGTGGAACGGACACGGCTGATACGCGGGAAAATAAACTGCATGCTGGACTGATGATGGTCATTGTTGTGTGCGCTGCACGCATCTTCTGCGATCACCAGTTCATAGCCATGTTCCCAGGCATTACGGGCCGTAGATTCCACGCCGATGTTGGTGGAAATACCGGCAAGCACGATGCTTTTAATGCCGCGGCGGCGCAGTTGTAAATCCAGATCGGTGCCGTAAAACGCGCCCCACTGACGTTTGATCACCAGCAGATCGCTGTCGGTTACGCCCAGTTGTTCCGGGAATTCCCACCAGCTTGCCG
The DNA here is from genome assembly GCF_023701875.1 of Rahnella sp. CG8. NCBI lineage: Bacteria > Pseudomonadati > Pseudomonadota > Gammaproteobacteria > Enterobacterales > Yersiniaceae > Rahnella > Rahnella sp. CG8. The sequence continues at coordinate 187,249 of NZ_JABAED010000006.1, read as the reverse complement.
GTAAACCGCCTTCCGGCGCAGCCGCAGGGACATCAACCGGTTGTTTCAGCGCTTCGTCAAAAGAGTCAGACCAGCCCACGCGCACCATGACGACCGGCGCACCCAGTTTACGGAAACGGGTTGCCAGTTCAGTGGCATTATCCAGCACCTGCTGTGCGGTGTGCGGGCCGCCTGCGAACGGTAAAATTCCTTTCTGTAAGTCAATCAGTACCAGCGCGGTGTTTTTTGGATCAAGTTTCATGTTTAGCTCCCGGTTTTCAAAATGGGTAATGAGAGAAAGGAATCATTTAGTGCGTGTACAAAGGGGATTGCGTGAGTCTATGCTAGCGCGGGGAGCAAAAAGATATAATTTTGTTAAATTATGTGTAGCCAGCAACACGAGTGAATTTCCGCGCCAGCGTTGACGTGTTCGCACTTATCCTTCGCCGGAAATTCCTTTATAATAGCCGCCTTTTTTCGACCTGAATAAAACCCATTCCGTGCGCTGCTGAGTTTTGCGGCGGGCGACCAGAGTCAATAACCGTTTCTGTGCCTGTGAGCCATGAGGCCGGGTAGTGGGATCAAAAGGATACCGTTATGCGTACTGTATATTGTGGAAAACTGAATGCGTCCAATGTGGGCCAGGAAGTAACATTGTGTGGCTGGGTTAACCGTCGCCGCGATTTGGGTGGTTTGATTTTCATCGATATGCGTGACCGCGAAGGCATCGTTCAGGTTTTCTTCGACCCCGATCAGGCAGAAGCCTACAAGCTGGCGTCTGAACTGCGTAACGAGTTCTGCATCCAGTTAACCGGCACCGTGCGCGCACGCCCGGAAAGCCAGTTCAATAAAGACATGGCGACCGGTGAAGTGGAAGTGTTCGCCAGTAATCTGAACATTATCAACCGTTCAGAATCGCTGCCGCTGGACTCCAACCACGTCAACACTGAAGAAGCGCGTCTGAAATACCGCTATCTGGATTTGCGTCGCCCTGAAATGGCTAACCGCCTGAAAGCGCGTGCAAAAATCACCAGCTTCGTACGCCGTTTCATGGACAGCCATGACTTCCTCGACATCGAAACTCCGATGCTGACCAAAGCTACACCGGAAGGCGCGCGTGACTATCTGGTGCCAAGCCGTGTGCACAAAGGTAAGTTCTACGCCTTGCCGCAGTCTCCTCAGCTGTTCAAACAACTGCTGATGATGTCTGGTTTTGATCGTTATTATCAGATCGTAAAATGCTTCCGTGACGAAGATTTACGTGCTGACCGTCAGCCTGAATTCACCCAGATCGATGTGGAAACCTCTTTCATGAGCGCCGAACAAGTGCGCGAAGTGATGGAGAAACTGGCCCGTGAACTGTGGCAGGAAGTGAAAGGCGTGGATCTGGGCGACTTCCCGATCATGACCTTCGCAGAGGCCATGCGTCGCTACGGTTCTGATAAACCGGACCTGCGCAACCCGATGGAAATGGTGGATGTTGCGGACCTGATGAAAAACATCGAGTTCAAAGTGTTTGCTGATCCGGCCAACGATCCGAAAGGCCGCGTGGCTGCATTGCGCGTTCCGGGCGGTGCCTCCCTGAGCCGTAAACAAATTGACGAATACGCCAAATTTATCGAAATCTACGGTGCGAAAGGCCTGGCTTATATCAAAGTGAATGAAGTGGCGAAAGGCCTGGAAGGTATCCAGAGCCCGGTGGCTAAATTCCTGAATGAAGAACTGCTGGCTGCCCTGATCGCACGCACTGGTGCACAGGATGGCGACATGATTTTCTTCGGCGCAGCCAGCGCGAAGATTGTGACTGACGCGATTGGCGCACTGCGCCTTAAAGTCGGCCGTGACCTGAAAATCACTAAAGAAGACATGTGGGCTCCGCTGTGGGTGATCGACTTCCCGATGTTTGAAGACACTGACGAAGGCGGCCTGAGCGCTATGCACCACCCGTTCACTGCACCAAAAGACATGAGCGCAGAAGAACTGGCAGCGAACCCGGTTTCTGCTATCGCTAACGCCTACGACATGGTGATCAACGGCTACGAAGTGGGCGGCGGTTCTGTGCGTATTCACCGCAGCGAAATGCAGCAGACCGTGTTCAGCATTCTGGGTATTAACGAGCACGAACAGCGCGAGAAATTCGGCTTCCTGCTCGACGCCCTGAAATACGGTACGCCTCCGCACGCCGGTCTGGCATTTGGTCTCGATCGTCTGGTGATGTTGCTGACCGGCACGGATAACATCCGTGACGTGATCGCCTTCCCGAAAACTACCGCTGCGGCGTGTCTGATGACCGAAGCGCCAAGTTTTGCCAACCCTGCGTCGCTGCTGGAACTGGGCATTGCGGTTGTGGCGAAAAAAGAAGTGACACCAGACACAAATACAGAGAATAACTAATGAGCTATAAGCGTCCTGAGTCGATACTGTGCGTCATCTACGCCAGAAACACCGGCAGGGTGCTGATGCTTCAACGAAAGGATGACCCGAATTTCTGGCAGTCGGTGACCGGCAGTCTGGAAGACGGGGAATCCCCAAATCAAACCACGCAGCGTGAAGTCATGGAAGAGGTCGGTATCGACATTGCAGGTGAAAACCTGACTCTGCAGGACTGCCATCGCTGCGAGGACTTTGAAATATTTGCGCATTTGCGCCATCGCTATGCTCCCGGTGTGACCCGCAATAAAGAACATTGGTTCTGTCTGGCGTTACCCGACGAGCGTGATGTGGTTCTCACCGAACATCATGCGTACCGGTGGCTCGATAAACTGGCAGCGGCAGCGCTGACAGTCTCCCCGAGCAACCAGCAGGCGATTGAAGAATTTGTAAACTATTCGGTCTGTTAAGACTTTAGACTTTTTGGAGATATTTATGGCAGGTCACAGTAAGTGGGCCAATACCAAGCACCGCAAAGCGGCGCAAGATTCTAAACGCGGCAAAATTTTTACCAAAATCATTCGTGAGCTGGTTACCGCTGCGCGTCTGGGTGGCGGCGATGCGGGTTCAAACCCACGTCTGCGTGCGGCTATCGATAAAGCGCTGTCCAACAACATGACCCGCGATACCCTCAACCGGGCTATCGCACGTGGCGTGGGCGGTGACGAAGACACCAACATGGAAACCATCATTTATGAAGGTTACGGTCCTGGCGGTTCAGCCATCATGGTTGAATGTCTGAGTGATAACCGCAACCGTACCGTGGCAGAAGTGCGTCATGCCTTCACCAAAACCGGTGGCAATCTGGGTACCGACGGTTCCGTGGCTTATCTGTTCTCCAAAAAAGGCGTGATCACTTTCGCTCCTGGCCTGGACGAAGATGTGCTGATGGAAGCCGCGCTGGAAGCGGGTGCTGAAGACATCATTTCTTACGATGATGGCGCTATTGATGTCTTTACTGCCTGGGAAAATCTGGGCGAAGTGAAAGACGCGCTGGAAGCCGCCGGTTACAAAGCCGATTCCGCTGAAGTCACGATGATCCCATCGACCAAAGCCGACATGGATGCAGAAACTGCACCTAAACTGTTGCGCCTGATCGACATGCTGGAAGATTGTGACGATGTGCAGGAGGTTTACCACAACGGTGAAATCTCCGACGAGATCGCAGAAACCCTGTAATCTCAGTGCCGCCGGTGGCTACCACCGGCTGGCTATCCTGTTGTCCCTCAGCAGTTTATACTCTCCCCAACTTCCCAAAAAAACGACAACACAAGGCGTTGACTGGCTATGGCTATTATTCTGGGGATCGACCCCGGTTCGCGTATTACCGGCTATGGCATTATCCGCCAGACAGGGCGTCAGCTCAGCTATCTCGGCAGCGGCTGCATCCGCACCGTGGTGGACGATATGCCGGGACGTCTGAAACTGATTTACGCCGGTGTGTCGGAAATCATTACGCAATTTCAGCCTGATTTTTTTGCCATCGAATCCGTGTTTATGGCGAAGAACGCCGACTCCGCGTTAAAGCTCGGGCAGGCACGCGGTGCGGCAATTGTCGCTGCTGTCAATCAGGATCTGCCGGTGTTTGAGTATGCGGCGAGGCAGGTCAAACAGACCGTGGTCGGTACCGGTGCGGCAGAAAAAGCGCAGGTTCAGCATATGGTGCGGTCAATCCTGAAATTACCGGCTAACCCGCAGGCCGATGCCGCCGATGCGCTGGCAATTGCCATAACGCATTGTCATATGAGCCAGAATGCTATCCGGCTCAGCAGTGACAAATTACAGATGGCGCGCGGACGTATGCGATAGACGCCGCAAGTCCATTAGGCTGGATATCCATCCAGCCTTTTTTATGATATAAACATCGCTGCTTTTGACCTGATAAGGAAAATGAACGTGATAGGCAGACTACGAGGCATTATTCTGGAAAAACAGCCCCCTTTGGTGCTGCTTGAAACCAACGGCGTGGGCTATGAAGTGCATATGCCGATGACCTGTTTTTATGAATTGCCGGAACTGGGTCAGGAAGCTATCATCTTCACGCAATTTATCGTCCGTGAAGATGCCCAGTTGCTCTACGGATTTAACGATAAACAAGAGCGCGCGCTGTTCCGCGAGCTGATTAAAGTCAACGGCGTTGGGCCGAAGCTGGCGCTGGCGATTCTGTCAGGCATGTCGGCGCAGCAGTTTGTCAGTGCGGTAGAAAAGGAAGAAATCACCGCATTAATTAAGTTACCTGGCGTCGGTAAGAAAACCGCAGAACGCCTGGTCGTCGAAATGAAAGACCGGTTTAAAGGATTAAACGGTGATCTATTTAACAATCATACTGATATCACGCTACCTGCATCGGCGTCGAAAGCTAAAGAATCTGACGCCGAAGGCGAAGCCGTTGCAGCGCTGATATCCCTCGGATATAAACCACCGGAAGCCAGCCGCATGATCAGCAAGGTGGCCAAACCGGGCGCAGAATCTGAAACGTTGATTAGAGAAGCGCTGCGCGCAGCGCTGTGAGGTAAACGATGATTGAAGCTGACCGCCTGATTTCTTCCGAAGTTTTCAGTGAAGAAGAGGTCATTGACCGTGCGATCCGCCCGAAGTTGCTCAGCGAATACGTTGGACAGCCGCATGTGCGTTCGCAAATGGAAATCTTTATTCAGGCGGCTAAGCAACGCAAAGATGCGCTCGATCACCTGTTGATTTTCGGACCGCCGGGACTGGGTAAAACCACGCTGGCCAACATCGTGGCGAACGAGATGGGCGTGAATTTACGTACCACGTCGGGGCCGGTGCTGGAAAAAGCCGGTGATCTGGCCGCGATGCTGACCAACCTCGAGCCGCATGATGTGCTTTTTATTGATGAAATCCACCGTCTCTCACCGGTCGTCGAAGAAATTCTCTATCCGGCGATGGAAGACTATCAGCTGGATATCATGATTGGTGAAGGTCCTGCGGCACGCTCCATCAAACTCGATTTACCGCCGTTTACCCTGATTGGTGCGACGACCCGCGCCGGTTCCCTGACGTCACCGTTACGTGACCGTTTCGGTATCGTACAGCGTCTGGAGTTCTATCAGGTGGCTGATTTGCAGCACATCGTCGGGCGTAGCGCCTCCTGCCTTGGGCTGGAGTTGTCGGAAGAGGGCGCGCATCAGATAGCCCGCCGTTCACGCGGAACGCCGCGTATCGCTAACCGCTTATTACGTCGTGTGCGTGACTTCGCGGAAGTGAAAGGCGACGGTACCATTAATGGTGATGTGGCTAACGGCGCGCTGGATATGCTGGATGTTGATGCCGAAGGTTTCGATTACATGGACCGCAAACTGTTGCTGGCCATTATCGATAAGTTCAGCGGCGGGCCGGTCGGGCTGGATAACTTAGCCGCGGCGATTGGCGAAGAGCGCGAGACGATTGAAGACGTCATCGAACCCTTCCTGATCCAGCAGGGGTTTATTCAGCGCACACCGCGCGGGCGTATGGCGACCAATCATGCGTATAAGCATTTCGGTATTGCCAGAGAATCTGAGTAACAGATCTCCTGAGCATAAAAAAACGGACGCCCTGAGCGTCCGTTTTGCTTTCCGTCATCAGGTATTAACGACTGACTTCACAGCGGCTGACCATCCGCCAGTTACGTGGCAACTCGCGTACTTCACCCGCCAGAATCACCTTTCCTGTTGCATGAATATCGGCGCTTGAAGAGCCCACCTGAACTTCAACAGAACCCGGTTCGACGATGCGCTTACCGGTGTGACTGGTGAAATTCAGCATATCGGTCGGAATGCTGAAACTGAGCGTCGCAGTTTGTCCGGCATCCAGTTCAACGCGTTCAAAGGCTTTGAGTTCCTGCATCGGGCGTACCAGTGATGCCACACAGTCACGCAGATAAACCTGCACCACCTCGCTGCCCGCCTGATTTCCGGTATTGGTGACTTTGATTTGTACTGCAATATCGCCATTTTCGATGGCGACCGGTTGCTGATTGAGTTGCAGGTCGTGATAGCGGAACGTGGTGCCGCTCAGCCCGAAGCCAAACGGGTATTTTGCGCCAAAGTGGAAGGCGATCGGCGTGCCGCCACTTTTCAGTTTGTGATTGTAGTAATACGGCATCGCACCGGCGCTTTTCGGTACGGAAACCACCAGCCGCCCGGACGGAGCCTGTTTGCCACTGATAATGTCGCTGATGGCGCGTCCCCCTTCCTGTCCGGGGGCAAATGCCATCAGGTATCCGGCGACTTTTTCTTCCAGCCCGCCAAGGGAATACGGACGACCGCCGGTCATTATCACAATGGTCGGTTTGCCGGTTGCGATCACGGCTTCCAGCAACTGCTGCTGAACGCCCGGCAGTTGCAGGCTGTCTGTATCAGAGCCTTCGCCGACAGTACCGCTCTGGAATAAACCGGCCAGATCGCCGACAAACACCAGTGCGACGTCACTTTCCTGCGCCAGTTTTACGGCCTGCGGGATCAGCGCGGTGCTCTGAGACACCGGCGAGCTTTGCATGGGTGTTGCGGCATCGCCGGGGAATACCGGCGCACCTGCCGTACGTTTTTCGAGAATATGGCAACCTTTGGTATAACGGATATTTTGCTCACCATAGGCCTCGCGTAATGCCTGTAATGGCGTAATGATCTGTTCCGTCTGCGCCTGCATTTCGCTGATGATCAGATGCACCGGGAAACTGTAACCGCTGAGCAACGCCAGCGGATCATCTGCCGTCGGGCCGATCACCGCGATTTTTTGGCCGGATGTGGGTTTCAGCGGCAGGATGCCATTATTTTCCAGCAGAGTGATTGAGCGGACCGCGGCTTTCCAGGCCAGTTCCCGCGTGGCAGGTTGCTGAAGCTGCGGCTCAGGCTCAATGGCGTAAGGCTGTTCAAACAGGCCAAGGCGAAATTTTTCAGTCAGCACGCGTGCGACAATTTCGTCAATTTTCGCCATATCAATCAGGCCACGCGAAACGGCATCCGCCAGATGTTGTGCGCAGTCACCTTTCGGTAATTCAATATCCAGACCCGCATTGAACGACAGCGCGGCGGATTCGGCATCGTCATGGCTGACACCGTGATGCTGATGCAGCAGGCTGACACCACCGTAATCGGCAACAATCAGACCGTCGAACCCCCATTGTTCACGCAAGATTTCGGTCAGCAGGAAGTGATCGCTGTGGCAAGGCTGACCATCAATGTCGTGATATGCAGGCATCACCGAACCGGCATTCGCCAGCTTCACCGCCATCTCAAACGGCAGCAGGAAAGTGTCATTCAGCTCGCGAAAACCAAGATGAACCGGTGCATGGTTGCGCGCCCCTTCGCTGAAAGAGTGCCCGACATAATGTTTCAGCGTGGCCAGCAGATCCCGCGCTTCGCCCTGTAATCCGCGCACGTAAGCGGTCGCCATCACGCCGACCAGATACGGGTCTTCACCAAAGGTTTCCTCGGTACGTCCCCAGCGCACATCGCGCGACACATCCAGAACCGGTGCCAGCCCCTGATGACAACCAACGCTTTGTGCTTCCTGACGGATAGCACCTGCAATTTGCTCCATCAGTTGCGGATCCCACGTTGAGGCGTAGCTCAGGGACGAGGGAAACAGTGTGGCGTCTTTGCACAATAAGCCGACCAGACATTCTTCGTGGAACATCGCCGGAATACCCAGCCGGGTGTCTTCTACCAGCGTTTTTTGCAGCCGGTTCAGCGCCTGTACGCCTTCTGCCGGGCTGACCACGTGCGTGCCGAGCGGACGGGTGATTTGCCCGGCGCCAAGTGCCAGTTGCTGTTCCAGCGCCTGACTCTGTTTGTGACCAGAAAAATCATCGCTCAGATCGGTACGTTCTTTGTGATTGCCATCGCTGTCGAGGATCAGCCAGAACGCATGCATCTGCGCGAATTTTTCCTCCGGCGTCATGCGTGCCAGAAGATCGGCGACGCGGCGGGCAACGGGCTGTGAAGCATCCTGATAAAGATAAGTCATCTTACATCTCCTTGATTAATCAAAGGGCGTGAACCGCTGAGCACGGGGTCATCGTCGCCCCCGAAAGAACGTCGCGTTGCGAGGGATAAGGCGATAGTTTGCATGGTGCGGCTGTTGAGTTTGTAGGTAAAAAGCAGCGCGGCCATCAGCAGGAATAACGCACAGGGCACCAGTGTGAACAGTGAATTGATGGTCAACATCACCGAAGCACTTTGCGTGGCGCCGTTTGGCAGGTAACCGACCATACCAAGCACCCAGCCGACGATGGCACCGCCCAGTGCCAGCCCGAATTTGATGGCAAACAGCGCAGTGGAGAATACCAGCCCGTCAAGCCGGCGGCCGGTGCGGGATTCTTCGTGATCCACAACGTCGGAGAACATCGTCCATTGCAGCGGCGTGGTCAGGTTTTGGATAAAACTGAACACAAGATTCAGGGCGAAAATAAGACTGACGGAAGGGGAGGGAATAAAGAAAATCGCTGCATTACACACCACAAAAGTCAGAATTGTCCATTGATAGGATTTAATCCGGTCGAATTTACCCAGTATTTTCTCAGACAATAGTGCGCCAAATAACGAGGCGATCATGCCAAAAACAATAAAATTAAAAATCAGATCCGGGCGGCCTAGCACATATTTCACATAATACATGGTGGCGGAACCACGGATAACGACGGCACATAATAGTAAGATATTAAAAATAAAAACAATGCGCCATTGTGAGTTATTCCACAGTAATTTCAGGTCGCCCAGCATTGAACCGGAGGTGTCATTGCGCGGTTGATAACGCTCACGCGTCAGTGCGAAACAACAGAAAAATAATACGATACCGAGTAATCCCATCAGGCTCATGGCATAGAAATAGCCTTTCTGCGGGTTACCTGCGCCGAGTTTTGCCACCAGCGGCAGGGCGATCACTGTCACCACCAGACCCCCGACAAATGACAGTCCGAAGCGCCACGACTGCAGCGAATGGCGTTCGCGCGGGTCGAGTGTTAACGCCCCCGGCATGGCACAATACGGCACATTGATGGCGGAATACACCAGGCTGAGTAATGTATAAGTGACTGCTGCATAAATAATTTTACCGGTCGGTGATATGTCTGGTACATAAAATGTGATCAGGCAACATACCCCAAACGGTATTGCAAACCACAGCAGCCACGGACGGAATTTCCCGTAGCGTGTTGTGGTGCGATCAACCAGCGCACCGATGCAGGGATCTACGCAGGCATCCACGGCGCGTACCACTAAAAATAGTGTGCCCATGATCGCGGCGGGTAAACCAAAAACATCCGTGTAGAAATAAGCGAGAAATAAAGTCGCAGTTTGCCAGACCAGCGCACTGGCCATATCGCCGAGTCCGTAGCCAATCTTATCTTTTACTGAAAGAACCGGAGTGATCACCATTATTTGTTACCTGCTTTCTGTAAGGAGAGATAACCGACGGAAAATAATTCATGTCTTTAACGGAAAAAAAGATAAACAGCCTGGGAAGTAAAATGGTGCCAAAAGTATTGTGAATAGAACTCAGGTAAACAATTGAGGAAATGAATATGCAATTTACGTTTTTTGATTTTGTTTTTTATTTGTGAACGGGATCAAACTGACGGCGGTGTTTGCTTCATCGGCGCGGGGATCCGGACTGGCAAAGGCCCGCGTTGAGCGGGATGCCATCTCCGTTGAATGGGCTGAGACAGGGGGGTTATCACTCTTCCTGCCAGCGGAAATAACCGGTCACCGCTTTTAATGCGGCGGGTAACTGGCGGTGGCCGGGGTAATAGAGAAAGAATCCGGGAAAGGTGACCGACCAGTCTTCAAGCACCCGGATCAGCTTACCTTCCGCCACCAGCGCATCATGTTCAGCACTCTGCGCGCTGTACACCAGCCCGATTCCATCGAGCGCAATGCGGGTCATCATGCTGACGCTGTCGACCACCAGCGGCCCGCTGACGGGCACGGTAATCTGTCGCCCATTTTTTTCGAACTCCCAGCGGTACAGCGAACCGCTGGCAATTTCCCGACGCCCAATGCAGGCATGGTTTTTCAAATCGGCAGGCGTTTGTGGTTGCGGGCAGCGGGCGAAATAATCCGGCGAACCGTACACCGCAGAGTGAAAATCGGCGGTCAGACGTACCGCACTCATGTCCTGCTGAACATCGCCCCGGATGCGTACGCCTGCATCAAACCCCTCACTGATGATGTCCACGAAACCGTCATTGGTGGCAAGTTCCAGGGTGATATCCGGGAACGCCTGACAAAATTTGGGCAACTGCGGCAGGAAAACCATGTCAGCAGCGATGCGTGGCGTATTAATACGCACCGTGCCTTTGGGTATCCCCCGTAAAGCGTTCACTTTCTCCATCGCATCAGAGATGACTGATAATGCCGGCACCACTTCCGCCAGCAATGCGTAACCCGCTTCGGTGGGCGATACCTGCCGCGTTGTGCGGTTCAGCAATCTGACGCCCAGACGCTCTTCCAGCGAACGTAAGGAATGGCTCAGCGTTGAAGCGGTTAAATTTAGCCGCGCCGCGGCTTTGCGGAAACTCTTCTCTTCCGCTACGGCGACAAATGCTCTCAGTTCTCCGAATTCGTGGGTGCGCATCAGTTTCCTATTGATGAATAAAAGCCAGTAAAGCATGCGATATAACATGGCTTATTCACAATAATCAATGCGCTTATAGTCAGGCCTCGGTTTGGAAAATTCATCAACGGAGAAAAATATGTCGCAAACATTACGGTTACAGGGGCGGGTTGCGCTGGTCACGGGCGGTGGCTCAGGCATCGGGCGGGCAGCCGCACTGGCGTTTTCACGCGATGATGCGAAAGTCGTGGTGGCAGGAAGACGGGAAACGGCGCTCCAGGAAACGGTGATGATGGTCCGTGAACGGGGCGGTGATGCCCTGGCGGTGCCGGCCGATGTGTCAGACAGCGCACAGGTCCGGCATCTTATTGCCGCGACGCTGGCGCATTACGGGCGACTGGACGCCGCGTTTAATAATGCGGGTGTGGAAGGTTTTGCGCCAGTCAGTGACATGACAGAAGCGGAATTTGACCGGGTGATTGCCACCAATCTGAAAGGCGTCTGGCTGTCAGTGAAATATCAGCTGGAAGCCATGACCGCCGCAGGGCGTGGCGGTGCGATTGTGAATACCTCTTCCTGGCTGGCGCACGGAGCCAGTATTGGCTCTGCTGCGTATTCCGCCAGCAAAGGCGGGCTTGACGCGATGATTCGCGCTATAGCGCTGGAAACCGGTGCGCAGAATATCCGCATCAATAACGTTAATCCCGGCATTATCGATACCCCGATGGCGCGGCGGATGGGCGCAAATGAAGAAACGCTGATCCCTTTTGTACGCCTGACACCCGCAGGGCGCGTGGGCGAACCGGCAGATGTCGCGGATGTTGTGGCGTGGTTGTGCAGTGATGAAGCGCGATTTGTGACCGGTCAGAATCTGCTGGTCGATGGCGGATGTACGGTGGCGGGGCTGCGTTAGTCAGGACAAAAAAGACCGAGGCTCAGGGACGGGCGTCAGTCTGCACAAAGTCTGAAGCCGATCACAGTTTCATCATCCGGCGGATATTACGACTTGTTTCTGTTTCCGATTCGCCCGAGAATCCGTTTCAGAAAGCAGGATTGTTACTGTCTGACAGGCAAAACCTAAACTTCTCGTTTCTTCGTGTATGACGAAGAGACCGGACGTTTAGGTTTTTTTTTGGCCTGAATTCAGGGGCAGGCCGCCCCTTTGCAACGCAACGGCAATGTCGTGCACGACGCCCTTACTCTGATGAGATGACACTATGGAATACAGAACATTAGCCGACGAAATTCTCCGCGGAGTGGGCGGAAAAGACAACGTCAACAGTGTGGTGCATTGTGCCACCCGTTTACGCTTCAAGCTAAAAGATACCCGCAAAGCCGATGCTGCCGGGCTGAAAGAAAATCCGGGTGTGATCATGGTGGTCGAGAGCGGTGGTCAGTTTCAGGTGGTGATTGGTAATCACGTCGGTGCCGTCTATGAAGCGCTGGTGAAAGGCAGCGCGCTTTCTGACAGCAGCGATGACGACAGGGGTGATAACGGCAGTGTGTTTGCCCGTGCGATAGATGTCATCTCCGGCATTTTCACGCCGTTTATCGGCATTATGGCGGCATCGGGGATCCTCAAAGGTTTTCTGGCACTGGCGCTGGCCTGTGGCTGGATGGTGCCGGAAAGCGGTACCTATAAAGTCTGGTTCGCCGCCAGCGACGCTATGTTTTATTTCTTCCCGCTGGTGATCGGTTATACCGCCGGTAAAAAATTCGGCGGTAATCCGTTTGTGACCATGATGATTGGCGGCGCGATGGTGCACCCGCTGATGATCGCCGCATTTGATGTGCAGCAGTCCGGCGCGCACAGCGAGCATTTCTTAGGCATCCCGCTGGTCTTTATCAATTATACCTCTTCGGTCATTCCGGTGATTCTGGCCGCGTGGGCATCGAGCTGGCTGGAAAAGCAGTCGATGAAAATTTTACCCGGCGCGCTGCGTAACTTCATCACACCGCTGATCTGCCTGATGGTGATTGTGCCGCTGACATTCCTGGTTATCGGGCCGGTCGCGACCTGGGCCAGTCAGCAACTGGCCCATGGCTACCAGTTTGTTTATCACGTCAGCCCGATGGTCGCCGGTGCCTTTATGGGCGCACTGTGGCAGGTCTGTGTGATCTTCGGTCTGCACTGGGGGCTGGTGCCGTTGATGATCAACAACTTCAGCGTGCTCGGCCATGACACCATGCTGCCGCTGTTACTGCCTGCGGTGATGGGACAGGTTGGTGCGGTCGCGGGTGTGATGCTGCGGACCAAAGATGTCCGTACCCGAGCATTGTCAGGGTCGGCGATCAGCGCCGGGATTTTCGGTATCACGGAACCGGCGGTGTATGGCATCACCCTGCCGCATCGGCGTCCTTTTATTTTCGGCTGCGTCGGCGGTGCGCTCGGCGCTGCGGTGCTCGGTTACTTCCAGACCACGGCGTATTCCTTCGGTTTCCCCAGTGTCTTCACGTTTACCCAGATTATTCCGCCCACTGGTTTTGATAAAACGGTGACCGCCGGGATTGCCGGCACCCTGATTGCGCTGTTGTTTGCCGCACTGGCGACTTATTTCTTCGGTGTAAAACAAGAAGCGGTCGCGCCGGAAGTCAGCGAAAAGGCCCAGGCCGATGCGTTACAGGCGCCGCGCGGCAAAACGCTGATCGCCAGCCCGATGAGCGGACCGTGTATCGCACTCGACACAGTGAAAGATCCGACATTCGCCAGCGGCCTGCTGGGTAAAGGTGTGGCCATTGTGCCTGTCGCCGGAAGGGTGGTCTCACCGGTAGACGGCACGGTGGTTTCACTGTTCAAAACCCATCACGCCATCGGAATTGAATCGGCAGACGGCGCAGAAATTCTGATCCACGTCGGCATCGATACGGTGAAGCTCGACGGCAAATTCTTTACGCCACACGTTGACGTCGATGCGGTGGTGAAGCAGGGCGATTTGTTGCTGGAATTCGACGTGCAGGGGATCACTGATGCCGGTTACGACCTGACAACGCCGGTGCTGGTCACCAACAGCGACGATTATCTCGACGTCATTCCGGCCTGTGTCGGACAGGACGCCAGCGAACAAACCCTTTTACTGACTTTATTACGCTAACGAACAGAGCCAGGAGGTTCATATGAACAAGCCATTTCCAAACGGATTTTTATGGGGCGGAGCCGTTGCCGCTAATCAGGTTGAAGGGGCTTACCTGACCGACGGTAAAGGCTTATCCACATCGGATCTGCAACCGCAGGGTGTTTTCGGCCCGGTGCAGGAACGCACGGAAGGGGATTTCGGCGTGAAAGATGTCGCCATCGATTTCTACCACCGTTATCCGCAAGATATGAAATTGTTCGCTGAAATGGGTTTTACCGTATTGCGCACCTCAATCGCCTGGACGCGTATCTTCCCTCAGGGGGATGAATCGCAGCCGAACGAAGCGGGGCTGGCATTCTACGATCGCCTGTTTGATGAGATGGCAAAATACGGTATTACACCGCTGGTGACGCTTTCTCACTACGAAATGCCGTACGGCATCGTAAAAAAACACGGTGGCTGGGGCAGTCGTGACACCATCGGTTTCTTCGAGAATTACGCCCGCACGGTGTTCACCCGTTATAAAGATAAAGTCAAACACTGGCTGACCTTTAACGAAATCAATATGTCGCTGCATGCGCCGTTTACCGGCGTCGGATTGCCGGAAGACAGCAGCAAACAGGACATCTATCAGGCCATTCACCATCAACTGGTTGCCAGTGCCAAAGCGGTAAAAGCCTGTCACGAGATCATTCCTGACGGCAAAATCGGCAATATGCTGCTTGGCGGAATGCTGTATCCGCTGACCTGCAAACCGGCCGATATGATGGAAACCTTGCAGCAGAACCGCGACTGGTTATTCTTCGGCGATGTTCAGGTGCGTGGCGCGTATCCGGCTTATATGCCGCGTTTCTTTAAAGACCGCGGCATGGAAATTAATATTACTTCTGAAGATAAAGCCGCGTTGAAAGAAACCGTCGACTTTATCTCATTCAGTTATTACATGACCGGTTGTGTCACCACGGATGAAGAACAAAATATTAAAGCGCGCGCCAATATATTAAATATGGTGCCGAACCCGCATCTGCAAAGTTCCGAATGGGGATGGCAGATTGACCCGGAAGGGTTGCGCTTCTTAATGAATGAGCTTTATGACCGTTATCAGAAACCGCTATTTATTGTGGAGAACGGTTTAGGCGCGCGCGATAAAGTCGAAGCTGACGGCAGCATTAATGATGATTACCGCATTCAGTACATCAATGACCATCTGGTTCAGGTGCGTGAAGCCATTGAAGACGGCGTGGAAGTGATGGGTTACACCAGCTGGGGACCGATTGATCTGGTCAGCGCCTCGAAAGCGGAATTCTCCAAGCGTTATGGTTATATCTATGTAGACCGCGACGATCAGGGCAATGGCACGCTGGAGCGCCGCCGTAAGAAAAGTTTCTTCTGGTATCAGGAAGTGATTAATTCAAACGGTGCGTCATTAACATCCTGATCTGATCTGATCTGGTCTGAAGGGACTTAAGGCCATCGTCACGTTTTGAGGGCAAAATTTACGTCTGACTGAGGATCGGATCTGGTAAAGTCATCAGGCAGATCCCAAGACTGCGGCAGACAAAACCTGATCATCCATACGGACGATCAGGTTTTTCTTTTCAGGGAGTTACAATGAAAATCGCCAAAATACTCAATAATAATGTGGTGGTTGTCGTCAGCGGGCAGCAACGCGAACAGGTGGTGATGGGACGCGGGCTGGCGTTTATGAAGAAAGCCGGGGATGAGCTGGATGAAAGCAAAATCGAGAAAATTTTTGCCCTGCAGAATGACGAACTGGTCGCGCATCTGACGGAGTTGCTGTCGCATATTCCGATGGAAGTGATGACCACCTGTGATCAGATTATTTCGCTGGCGCGGGGACGGCTGGGGAAATTGCAGGAAAACCTGTATATCGCACTCACCGATCACTGCAATTTTGCCATCGAACGGCAGAAGAAGGGCGTGCCGGTCAGCAATGCCTTGCTGTGGGAAACCCGCCGTCTGTACCCGAAGGAATATGCCCTCGGGCTGGAAGCGCTGGAGATCATCGATTCGCGCCTCGGCGTGCGATTGCCGGTGGATGAAGCCGGTTTTATTGCCCTGCATCTGGTCAATGCGCAGCTTAACGGCGAAATGCCGGAAGTGGCGCAGATTACCCGCGTGATGCAGGAAATCCTCAATCTGGTGAAATACCAGCTGCGTATTGAATACGACGAGGAGTCGCTGAGCTACCAGCGCTTCGTCACCCATCTTAAATTCTTCGCCCAGCGGATGCTCAGCCGCACGGTGGTGGCCGACGATGACATGACCCTGCACGTGGCGGTAAAAGAAAATTACCCACAGGCGTGGCTGTGCGCGGAAAAAATCGGCGATTATCTGGCCGCGCAATATCAGCGCGAACTGACCACGGAAGAAATTATGTATCTCTCCATTAATATCGAACGGGTGAGAAAAGAGTGTCTGCCGAAAGAATCGTCCTGAGCGCACGCAAGCGCAAAATTTGCTGCGCGAAATATGACTGTTCACAATTTTTAATGACGGTTTTTTTTGCCACGGTTAGTGAGAACAGGTAGCATCCTTCGCCGTTATTGCACCAAAACAGTTCCGGCTAAAAAAACTACAGTGGGTAAACCCCATAAACGGCGAGGCTTGCAATCGTTTGCTTGCAGCACCCGGCGTCAGGTGAAGGTTATTTTGGAGAACAACTCATAATGAAGTCTCATAAAAAAACGGCAGAGGCGAAGCACGCGGCTAAACGGCGCTGGCTGGACTCTCACGATCATGGTTATCACAAGAGTATGGGCAACCGTCAGGTTCAGATGATTGCCATTGGTGGTTCTATCGGTACCGGTCTGTTTCTCGGCGCGGGTGCGCGTTTACAGATGGCGGGTCCGGCGCTGGCTATCGTGTATGCGGTGTGTGGTATTTTCTCATTCTTTATCCTGCGTGCACTGGGCGAACTGGTTTTACACCGTCCGACCAGTGGCAGCTTCGTATCCTATGCCCGTGAATTCCTGGGTGAAAAAGCGTCTTACGTAGCAGGCTGGATGTACTTCCTGAACTGGGCGATGACCGGCATTGTCGATATCACCGCAGTGGCTCTGTACATGCACTACTGGGGAACCTTCGGTGATGTTCCGCAATGGATGTTTGCGTTGGGTGCACTGGCGATAGTGGCAACCATGAACATGATCGGCGTGAAGTGGTTCGCTGAGATGGAATTCTGGTTTGCGCTGATCAAAGTGGCGGCGATTGCTATCTTCCTGGTGGTTGGCGTGGTGTTCCTCGGCACCGGCAAACAACTGGACGGTAACACCACCGGTCTGCATCTGATCACCGACAACGGCGGTATTTTCCCGCACGGTTTGTTACCGGCGCTGGTTCTGGTGCAGGGCGTGGTCTTTGCCTTTGCGGCCATTGAGCTGGTCGGTACGGCGGCGGGCGAAACCAAAAATCCGGAAAAAGTGCTGCCGAAAGCCATTAACAGCGTGATCTGGCGTATCGCTTTGTTCTACGTCGGCTCCGTGGTGTTACTGGTGCTGTTGCTGCCGTGGAATGCCTATCAGGCGGGCCAAAGTCCGTTTGTCACCTTCTTCAGCAAGCTGGGCGTGCCTTACATCGGTACCATCATGAATATCGTGGTTCTGACCGCAGCGCTCTCGAGCCTCAACTCCGGCTTGTATTCCACCGGTCGTATTCTGCGTTCCCTGTCGATGGGCGGTTCAGCACCGAAATTCATGTCGAAGATGAGTGCGCAGCAGGTGCCGTACGCCGGTATTCTGGTCACTGTCGGCATTTATGTGATCGGTGTAGTGCTCAACTATTACGTGCCTTCGCAGGTGTTTGAGATTGTCCTGAACGTCGCCTCACTCGGCATCCTCAGTTCATGGGCTTTCATCATTGTCTGTCAGATGAAACTGCGTACTGCGATCAAAGAAGGTCGTGCGAAAGACGTTTCCTTCAAAATGCCGTGGGCACCGGTGACCTCGTGGCTGACGCTGGCCTTCCTGGCGGGCGTTCTGATCCTGATGGCGTTTGACTACCCGAACGGCACCTACACGGTGGCGACCATTCCGGTGCTGATCATCCTGCTGGTACTGGGCTGGATGGGTCTGCGCAAACGTGCTGCTGAAGTGCATGCCGAACAGGCTGCGCAGGAAGAAGCACATCAGGAAAGTATTGAAGCGAAGTAATTCGTTTCGCAGATTCCAGCAAAGGGCTGCCGTCATGGCGGCCCTTTTTCATTCCTGCCCGTAAAAAATCTGAAACAGCCACAATGTCTCTTTCCTTTGACTAGGCTTATTCTTTTATGATGAGAGGCAAACCTATGTTGAAGATTGTTTTACAAATATTTTCCAGCCCGGAAAAATTTCTCGGATTGTTCAGTGCCGCAGACATGGAAAATACTCTGGAAGAGGGCGAGCGTATTCTGATTGATGAAAACGGTACGGCATCAGTCAATCCGGCTAATCAGGAGATGCAGCAAGACTTTGCCCGCCACGTCAAACGCATGAGCGTGCTGTAATGGCGACAGCCGTTTTCATGGTGTTAATGGTCTGCGGCTACTGGTATACCACCCGCGACATTTCATCGCGCTTCAAACTTAAACGCACCTTTGGCTGGGACGTCTATTTTCTGGTGGCGCTGTATGGCTGTATTTTTGTCCTGCAGGGTGTACTGGTCATAGCACTGCTATATCTGGCGCTGTGGGGGATTTCCGGTGTTATCAACTGGCTGCCCGCCTTGCCGCATCTGCATCAGGATGTGCACTACCAGCGTGATTTCATTAACTGGAGTTTCTTAGGCATTCAGGCACCGGTGGTGATTATGCTTGCCGTCTCCGTGATGCTGTGTCTGGTTCGCACTACCTGGTCACCGGGCTTGCGCCTTAATACTGCCGGACGCAGAGAGTTGTACAAACAACTTACCCGCGCCAACGGCGTGGAAGGGCTGTTATATCAGTGTATGGAAGAGGGCGATATGGTATTCATCACCCTGCAGTCGCGGCGTGTTTATATCGGCATGGTGCATACCGCAAGGTGTGAAACAAGTTCGTCGGACAATGTGGTCGTGATCCCGATGGTCAGCGGTTATCGCGATAAAGACACACTGGAGCTGCGCGTTGAGCATAATTATGCCCGCTATTATCAGGAACATGGCATCACGCCGGTGTCAGATCCGGTGAGCGCGCTGAAGTTTCGTAAGGTGATTTTACTGAGCCAGATAGAAACGCTGTCGCTGTTTGACCCGTCAAGTGCCTGTGCGTTTGAGAAGCTTATTCCGCTGGTTGAAGAAGAAATGGCCCGGAAAATTGGTGAGAAGGACGCCTGAAATAAGGCGTCCTGCATGCATTACACGATAGTGAAGCTGAAATCACTCAGACCTTCGATGCCGCCGGTGATCACATCACCGCGCACTACCGGACCCACACCTGCTGGCGTACCGGTATAGATCAGATCACCGGGCTTGAGTTCAACCGCCTGAGAGAGATAGCTGATGACGTCCGCTACCTGCCAGATCTGGTCGCTCAAATCACCGCGCTGACGTTTTTCACCGTTCACATCGAGCCAGATTTTACCGGCAGCCGGATGACCTGTCTGACTCACGGGTTGCAGCGGATTCGCCGGTGCGGAATCATCAAACCCTTTGGCGAAATCCCACGGACGTCCCAGTTTCTTGGCCTGCGCCTGAATATCACGACGGGTTAAATCTACGCCCACGGTATAACCCCAGACGTGTGACAGTGCGTCTTCAGCGGCAATATCTTTACCGCCTCTGGCAATCGCAACGACCAGTTCTACTTCATAATGCAGATCGTCGGTCAGCGTCGGGTACGGCACATTGCCGCTGGCGGGAACCACGGCATCAGCCGGTTTGCCAAAAAAGAAAGGCGGTTCGCGGTCAGGATCATGACCCATCTCACGGGCGTGCTCGGAATAGTTACGGCCAACACAATACACGCGGCGCAACGGAAAGCGGGCGCTCTGGCCTTCGACGGCGAGAGACGGAACTTCGGGTGCAGCAATTACATATTCAGTCATCGTATTCACTTCACAAAGTTATCGAATTAACATATTTGCAAAGCGAATCAACATTGACCAGTAAATTTATGTTACTGGTCAATGTGTCACTGTCAGGCCTTGTAACGCGGTGCGGCGTGAGCCTGCAGGAAGTTCGGTACCATTGCACTGCGCAGGGCATCAAATTCATCCCACTGTTTTTCGTCCTGCAATGGCGGAATGGTGATTTTTTCTTTGCGGTCAAAGCCCAGCAAGGCGGCATCCACCAGTTCACCCACTTCCATTACACCCGGCACTTCATCGATATTTTTGCCCGAACGTTCCCAGATTTCTGTACGCGTTGCGGCAGGTAATACGGCCTGAACGTACAGACCGCGCTCGGCCATTTCAAATTGCAGCGTCTGGCTGAAAGTCAGCACAAAGGCTTTGGTGGCGGAATACACCGCAGATTGCAACTCTGGCGTCAGCGCCATCACGGACGCGATATTAATAATCGCCCCGTCTTTATGCTTGATCAGACCGTCGAAAGCGACGCGTGAAAGACGCGCCACCGAGGTGACGTTCAGGGTGATCAGATTCCCGATGGCGTCGGCATCGCTGTTTTCAAAACCGGCTTTCAGCGAAGCCCCGGCGTTATTGATCAGCAGGGAAATCTGCGGTGTTGCACGGATAAAATCCTCAACGCGTGCCAGATCTTCGCTGCGGGTTAAGTCTGCGGGTAACACGGTGATTTTTACGCCGGTTTCATCCTGCAGGCGTTCAGCCAGTGCTTTCAGGCGCGTTGCATCACGGGCAACCAGCACTAAATCATAACCGCGTTTCGCCAGACGGTCGGCGTAAGTGGCCCCGATGCCGCTTGATGCGCCGGTGATTAAGGCCACGGACTGAGTGCGAATTGTATCTGACATAGTAGAACCTCGGTGTTGGATAGGGTGGTTTAATAATAAAACCAGGTGATTTTTAGCACTGGTGGTTTTATAATGCAACCAGATTTTTTAAACCGCATTGAGCAGGAAGTGCCATGAAACGAACCCGTCTGGAAAACACGCCTTGTCCGGCTGGCCGCGCGCTGGATCTCATCGGTGACTGGTGGACGTTGCTGATTGTCCGCGATGCGATGTACGGCCTCTCACGATTCAGTGAATTTCAGCGCAGTCTGGGGGCGGCGAAGAACATTCTCAGCTCCCGCCTGAAAGCGCTGGTTGCCGAAGGCATTATGAAGATTGAACCGGCGGCAGATGGTTCGGCGTATCAGGATTACGTGCTGACGGAAAAAGGGCTGGCGCTGCAACCGGTGCTGGTTGCGCTGGGGCAGTGGGGAAGTGAATATCTGTTTGAAGCCGGCGAAGCCTGCACGCAACTGGTAGATATCGAAAATCGCCAGCCGCTGCGTAAGCTGGAAATCCATGCGCAGGACGGGCGGGTGCTCGAAAGCCGGGATATAAAGGCGATTATTCCTGAATCTTGATCGAGAATTCGGTCGACTCCCTCCCCTGCGAAGGGGTGGGTTGGGGTGGGGTATTAAAGTTAAATCAATAAGTTGAAGTTTACTTAAACGAGGTGTCAGCCCTTAAAACCCCCTCCCGGCCTCCCCCTTCGCAGGGGGAGGAGCAAGGCAAAATCACGGCTTATGGGAGCAAAAAAACATTACCGCGCAATCCTCTCGTGCCAGTATTTGGTGAATTCCTCTTCGCCGTTCAGGCTGACCACCATATCGCCGCTGACGATAAAGTGCGTCAGGTCGCTGCGTAGTTCGAGGGTGATTTCTGCTTCCATCCACCAGCCTTCACGTCCCATCTTCATAGTCTGCGTCAGCAGATAGCGCGCGGATAACGGATCACTGTTACTGACCGTCAGCTCGCGCCGCAGATTGTGATCGACCGTCGTGTCGATATCATCGAAGCGGTAAACGCCTTCACCGAAAACGCCACCCACGCCGTTGGTCACGCTGGTCCAGCTGTCGGTGAGGAAATCGTAAGTGATGTTGCGATCCACGCGCCCTGGCGACAGCACAGTTTGCGGTGTCAGCGGCGCGCTTTGTGGCTCAGCAATCGGGCCGTCGATGGATACCGGCTGTTCGCACACCGGCAGGCTGAGCTGCGCGCTGTGCAAATCCAGCGTCAGCGTGGCGACCTCCGCCATCGGCCAGATCATCGGCCAGAAGGTGGTCGCCAGCGAGAGTCGCATCCGGTGACCGGTGGCAAAGCGGTGTGCGATACCATCCAGTTGTACCGGTACTTTGACTTTCTGACCGGGGATAAGCGGCACAGATTGATCATGGCCGTGCAGATGCGACAGATTCAGCCAGCCGTGCGTGACACGGTTTACCGAACCGTCCGGTGCAACGTCAGAAAGCCGGACGTACAACATCGCAGCCGGTTTATCGCTGCTCAGTTCGACGCTAAATTCCGGGAAGCCAAAAATGGTCAGCGGCTCGGCCAGCGGTTCGCCATCAAAGATTTCTGCCATGCCGTCATCGACACGCTGATCCGGTGGCATTTCGCCGGGCACACCGGCCCCCATCCATTCACCGGCCATCAGACCGTGATTCTGCGGTGAACAGATATTGATAACGCCTGCGTCAACGTCCGGCTGAGTATTGAGCTGGCCTCGCGTGAGCCAGCGCGGGATGTGATTGATATTGCTGGCGGTGCCGCGATCAAATCCCACCCATTCACCACGGCTGACCGGACGCATCGCCGAGGGCGGCTGGCTGTCCTGCAACCAGGTCTGGATCATCGGGCCCGCCATCGCGCCATTGTCTTCGCCTTTCAGCCAGTGATCCCACCAGCGCACGGCTTCCTGCAGGAAACCGATCGCCGGTTCCGGTGTGCCGTCCTGCGGATAGATATGCGCCCACGGACCGAGAATGGCGCGGCGTGGCACTTTCAGATTGTCCATCAGGCGGAACACTGCATTGCTGTAGGCATCTGCCCAGCCGCCGATGGCCATCACCGGACACTGAATGGCGGACCAGTCTTCGCACACCGAACCATGCTGCCAGTATGCGTCGCGCAGCGGATGTTCCATCCACAATGCCGGGAAGAATGGCATGTTTTCCAGACGGTTCAGCCAGTCTTTGTACCACCTTTCACCGACCAGTGCGGGGTCGGAAGGTCGGCTCTGGTACGCCAGCATGATGCCGCCCCACCAGAGATTGTCATTAAGCAGGCAGCCGCCTTTGTAGTGAATATCGTCGCGGTAACGGTCGTCAGTTGAACACACGGTGATGATGGCTTTCAGGGCGGCAGGGCGGCGGGCGGCGACCTGCAGGCTGTTAAAGCCGCCCCAGGATTTCCCCATCATGCCGACGTTGCCGCTGCACCAGCGTTGTTCGGTGATCCACTCAATGACTTCCAGCGCATCGTCCTGTTCCTGCAACAGATATTCATCCGCCAGCAGTCCGTCGGATTCGCCGCTGCCGCGCATATCCACACGTACGACTGCGTAGCCGTTTCCGGCGAAAAAGCCGTGCATCGGTTCGTCGCGGGTGCGGGTGCCGTCGCGTTTGCGGTAAGGAATGTATTCGAGAATGGCCGGAACCGGCTGGTGTTCAGCGTCATCCGGCAGCCACAGGCGGGCAGCGAGACGTGTGCCGTCACTCAGCGGGATCCACAGATGTTCAGTCACGGTGACGGCGTGAGGGAATTCAGTCACGATGCGTTTGGTGCTCATAAGACTCCTGTCGAAGAAATGGCTGCCGCAGGAAGCGCCGTGCCGCGCAGGGCGAGAACCTCGTCCAGCCAGCTGGTGCGCATTTCCGGTACGGAGGTCAGCAGTTTTTCAGTGTAGCTGTGCATTGGCGCGCTGAAGACCACGTCGGTATCGCCGCTGGCGACCACCTGACCCTGATACATCACCGCCACCTGATGGGCGATCCGTTTTACCGTGCCCAGATCATGCGTGATAAACAGATACGACAGCCCGAGCTGTTGCTGTAAGCGGCGCAGCAGATTCAACACTTCTTCCGCTACCAGCGGATCGAGCGCCGACGTGGCTTCATCGCAGATAATCAGTTCCGGCTGTGCGGCCAGTGCGCGGGCGATACAGACGCGCTGCTTCTGCCCGCCGGAAAGCTCGCCGGGACGACGGTCGATCAGTTTAAGCGGCAGTTCAGTCAGGCGGAGTAACTCTTCCACGCGCTCGCGCACCTGTTTTTTGTTCATCCCAAAGTAGAAGGTCAGAGGACGGCCAATGATATCCAGCAGCGTCTGACGCGGATTCAGCGCCACGTCAGGCAGCTGATAAATCATCTGCATACGGCGCAGCGTTTCTTTATTGCGCTGGTGAAAATTATGCGAAAGCGCAATGCCGTCGAAATCCACCGTGCCTTCGGTGTCGGGTAGCAATCCGACCAGCGCCCGCGCCAGCGTACTTTTACCGCTGCCGGATTCGCCAATAATCGCCAGCGTTTTGCCACGCGGCAGTTGCAGGCTGACGTCGTGTACCACCCGTTTACCATTGTAGCCGGTGCTCAGTTTTCGCAGGGTCAGCAGCGGCTGACCGGCAGATTCATGACCATCGGCCAGCGGTGTTAGTGCGTGTTCACGCTCTGCCACCAGACGCCGCGTATATTCCTGCTGCGGGTTTTCCAGAATGGTTTGTGTACTGCCGGTTTCCACCTCTTTGCCGTGGCGCAGCACCATAATGCGGTCGGCAAGTTGTGCGACAACGGCCAGATCGTGGGTGATATACAGCGCGGCGGTGTTGAATTCACGCACCAGTTTGCGCAGCATCACCAGCACTTCAATTTGCGTGGTGACGTCCAGCGCGGTGGTCGGTTCATCCATGATCAGCAAATCAGGTTTACAGGACATCGCCATCGCAGCCATTGCGCGCTGAAGCTGGCCGCCGGAAAGCTGATGCGGATAACGTTTGCCGATGTTTTCCGGATCCGGCAAATCCAGCGAGCGGAACAGTGAAATTGCCCACTGGCGGCTTTCTTCTTTGTTCATCAGACCGTGGCGGATCGGGCCTTCGCAGACCTGTTTTTCGATGGTCAGCGCCGGATTAAATGACGCCGCCGCGCTTTGCGCCACATACGCCACGCGCCTGCCGCGCCATTCGCGCTTTACGCTGGAAGGCTGAGAAACGATATCGGTGCCATCCAGGAAAACTTCGCCACCGGCAATGCGGCAGCCCTGACGCGCGTAGCCTAACGCTGCCAGCCCGATGGTAGACTTGCCCGCACCGGATTCACCAATCAGACCGAGCACTTCACCCGCCGCCAGTTTCAGGGAAATATCCTGCACCAGCGGCGAACCGTCGAGGGTTTCTATGCGCAGCCCGCGCATTTCTAAAATTGTGCGTGTCATGCTTCATCTCCGTGCGGCAGACTATTCCGCGCCAGCAGCCAGTCGACCACCAGATTGACCCCAATCGTCAGCAGGGCAATCGCCGCTGCCGGATACAACGGCGCGAACTGACCAAAGTTAATCGCCTGCGCGTTGTCGCGCACCATGCTGCCCCAGTCGGCATATGGCGGCTGAATGCCCAGACCTAAGAAACTTAAGCCCGCAATAAACAGGAAGGTAAAGCAGAAGCGCATCCCGAATTCCGCCAGCAGCGGCGGCAGGGCGTTGGGCAGAATTTCTTTGAACAGCACCCAGCGCAACCCTTCGCCACGAAGACGCGCAGCTTCGACGTATTCCTGACAAACAATCGCCTGCGCCACCAGCCGTGCCAGACGGAACACGCGGGTGGCGTCGAGCAGGGCGATGGTCAGCACCAGTACGGGAATGGACGTGCCCATCACCGACAATACGATCAGCGCGAAAATCAGCACCGGAATCGACATCACGGTATCGACGATACGTGACAGCACCACATCCACCCATTTGCCGTAAATTGCCGCCGTAAATCCGGTGATAATGCCGATGATAAAAGAACTGAAAGTGATGGTCAGCGCGATGGCAATGGTGGTGCGTGCGCCAAACAGAATGCGGGAAAGCATATCGCGCCCGAGACTGTCAGTGCCAAACGGCATGGCGGCGGAAGGCAGCAGCCAGATGTCGCCGACCTGTTCGGTTTCGCTGTGCGGGGCGAGCCATGGCGCAAAAATAGCTGCCAGCAGGTTCACCGCAATAATCACAATCCCTATCCAGGCCGACAGCGGGATGTTAATGAAATATCGGTTCATGTGTCCCCCTTTTAGCGCGCATGGCGCAGGCGTGGATTGCACCAGATCGCCAGTAAGTCGGCGGTGGTGTTGAGGAAAATGTAAGTGCCGCCAAACAGCAGGCCACAGGCCTGAACCACCGGCAGGTCGCGCTTGGTTACCGCATCCACCATGTATTGCCCGATGCCCGGATAGACAAACACCACTTCCACCAGGATCACACCGACCACCAGATAGGCCAGATTGAATGCCACCACGTTGATGATCGGTGCAAGGGCGTTTGGCAGCGCGTGCGCGACCACGATGCGCCAGCGCGGAATGCCTTTAAGCACCGCGCTTTCGATATATGGGCTGGCCATCACCGCAGTGACTGAGGCACGCGTCATGCGCAGCATGTGTGCCAGCACCACCAGCGTCAGGGTGAGCATCGGCAGGGTGCAGACGTAAAGCCGGTCGATGAACGACGAACTGCTGTCGACCATTGCCAGACTCGGGAACCAGGTCAGACGAATGGCGAAGGCGATCACCAGAATGTAGCCGACAAAAAACTCCGGCACCGAAATGCTGATGAGCGTCAGGGTATTTGCCAGCCGGTCAAAAACGGAACCGCGCCAGATGGCTGATGCGATCCCCAAACCGACAGCCAGCGGAATAGCGATCACCGCGGCATACCCGGCGAGGAACAACGTGTTCGCCAGACGCGGCAGCAGTTCGTCGCTGATGGCGCGACCGTTCGCCAGCGAATGCCCTAAGTCGCCGTGCATAATACCCGCCAGCCAGTGCAGATAGCGCAGCACAGACGGTTCATCCAGCCCGAGTTGCAGGCGCAACGCGGCAACGGTTTCAGGCGTGGCGCTCTGGCCTAAAATGGCCGTCGCGACGTCGCCGGGCAGCATTTCCGTGCCGATAAAAATCAGCACAGAAACCAGCCACAGCGTGATAATGCCTAACAGGATCCGCTGTAAAATCCGTTTTTTCATCATGCCTCCAGCCAGACGCGCTCGGCCAGACGACCACCCATGAAGTTGAACATCGGATGTGGCCTGATACCGCCGACTTTTTTGCTGGCTGCATCAAGATAATCGCCAAACAGCGGGATCATTGCACCGCCGTCGTCGCGCACGATACTTTGCAGTTCACCATAGATTTCAGCGCGTTTGCCTTCATCAAGCAGGGAACGTGCCTGCAACAGCAGGGCATCAAACTTCTCATCTTTCCAGTGGGTGTCGTTCCATTTGGCAGTCGACTGATAAGCGGTGGAGAACATCTGGTCAGCCGTCGGACGTCCGCCCCAGTAACCCATGCTGAACGGGGCTTTCATCCATACATCGTCCCAGTAGCTGTCGGCGGGCTGGCGTTTGATGTTGACCTGAATACCGCCTTTTTGTGCTTGCCCCTGGAACAGGGCGGCGGCGTCGAGCGCACCGGCAAAAGCGGCGTCAGAGGAGGACAGTTCGATGTTGAGATCCGTCAGACCGGCTTTTTTCAGGTAGAACTTCGATTTGTCCGGATCGTAAACGCGCTGTTCCAGGCTGTGATTGAAGAAGCGGTCTGTCTTCGGGATCGGATGGTCGTTGCCCAGCGAACCGTAGCCGCGCAGCACGGTATCGAGGATTTTCTGACGGTCGATGCCGTGTTTAATTGCCATGCGCACATCGTTGTTGTTGTACGGTGCGACGCTGCAATCCATCAGGAAGGTGAAATGCTGACCGCCGGATGAACGCACAATGTTCAGTGCCGGGCTGCGTTTAAGGAAATCGACGGTTTTGAAATCGACACGGTTAATCGCGTGAACCTGGCCGGAAATCAGGGCATTGGTGCGGGCGGTCGGGTCGTTGATGACCAGCACTTCCACGGCATCAACAAAGGCGCGATCCGGCTTCCAGTAGTTCGGGTTGCGCTTGAACAGCGATCGCACGCCCGGTTCGTACTGATCAAAGATAAAACCGCCGGTACCGATCGGATGCGACCAGTCGGTAAAGCCGTTGGGTACCACCACCAGATGGTAATCCGCCAGCAGATACGGCAGGTCGGCGTTGCCACTTTCAAGCGTGATCAGGATCTGGTTGTCGCCCTGTTTGGTCAGACCGGTAATCGGGGCCAGTTGAGTTTTGATGGCGCTTTTGGATTTGTCGCCGCGATGCAGGTTGATGGAATAAAGAATGTCATCTGCATCCAGTTTTTTACCATTATGGAAGGTGACGCCATCACGAACGGTAAACACCCACTCGGTGGCACCGGGTTTGGCTTCCCAGGCGGAGAACAATTCAGGCGTGGCTTTGTTATTTTCATCAATTTCAATCAGGCCGTTCATCAGCATATATGCCTGATTTAATGGCACCCAGTCGCTGAATAATGTCGGGTCCAGCGTATCACTGGTATTTCCCCCTGACATACCCAGTTTTAATATGCCGCCTTTTTTCGGCTCAGCAGCAAAAGCAGAGAATGGTGAAAAGCCCATAGCACTGGTAATACCCACAGCGGAAACGCTGGTAATAAAGCCGCGACGGCTAAGTTGTGCATCCTGCATTAATTTCGTCAAAGGGGAATTATTATCTTTCATTAATTATCTCCATAGTACGTGCTGGAATTTTATAGGTGCAGGCGAAATACCCCGGGTGTTTCTAAATTGGCGCAATGGATTGCCTTGATGATTTATATCAAAACCCCCTGTTGAACTTGCATGAGAATTTATCATGAGGGTATGCGAAAAATGCGCGGCAGAACACCCTGAAAAGCTTTATTTTTCTCAGCTATCAACGTCTGGAAAGGGAAGTGACCGGTGGAACTGCATACGGTTGTCGGTTTAATTGGCGTGTTTTGCTATCTTCTGGCTTATGCGCTGGTTCAAATGCGCAGGCTAGCGGTTGATGCTAACAGTTACGCCTATCTTAATATAATCGGCGGCGTGTTTGGCCTGTATTCGTTAAGTCATGATTTCAACCTTGCATCCTGTATTTCGCAGTCATGCTGGCTGTTATTCACATTAATTGGTATGAATTCTGCGAGAAAACGCAGATATCTGGAGAAAAACAAAATACCGCCAGCCGATGTCAATTCATAATATTTTATTATGACGTCGGATTATTATTATTTTTCATAAATCACTGTGAACATGATCTCGTCAATCCTGCTGAATATTCATTGCCAGACCGGATATCCGGCCTGGCAAATTCATTCACTTTACGGCTGTTTTAACCAGTTAATGACTTTATGCACCACAGGTTTGAGGAACCGGTCCTGCGGCGTCAGCATGTAGCATTTTCCGGCGGCAGCCAGTTTGCCGGGATGTGCGGCGACCAGTTGGCCGTTATTGATGTAATCCTGCACCAGTCCTTCCCAGCCCAGCAAAATCCCATCTCCCAGCACCGCCGACTGCACCAGAAACGGATAGTTGTTGGCCCGCCATGTTCTGCGCGGCGTGACGAAGCTGACGTCCTGCGACGCAAACCAGTCGCGCCAGCCGGTCCATTCGCGTTGCGGGTCATCCTGAATAAGCAATGTCTGTTCAAGTAAATCGGCGGCGCTGGCGTCAGGTGGCATACGGCTGAGGAATGCCGGCGAGCACATCGGATAACAGACTTCGTCAAACAGCGCCTGTACGTGATAACCGGGCGGTGGCTCGCGCAGATAGAAGATAGCCAGATCAAATTCTGATGACTTGAGATCTGAAAAGCTGTCGGAAATCTTCATGCGGATTTGCAGGTCGGGCAGCAACTGGCGCAACGAGGAAAGACGCGACGAAAGCCACAGGCCGCTCATGGCGCTGGTGCAGGCCAGCGTGACCTGCGGCAAACCGTTCCAGCCCATGACTTCCGCCGTGGATTGCGAAATATCGCCCAGTAATTTACGCACTTGTTGCGCATAGGTTTCACCGCGCGGCGTCAGGGTCGTTTTACGCTGGGCGCGCTGGAAAAGCTTACAACCGAGCATTTCCTCCAGTTGAATGATCTGGCGGCTGATGGCGCTTTGGGTAAGATTCAGCTCGTCGGCTGCCCGGGAAAAACTGCAATAACGCGCCACGCATTCAAAAGCCACCAGCGTGTTCAGTGGCGGTAACGGTTCTATCTGCACGGTAAAAGTGTCTCCGGATGGACGTTTAGCAGTTTTCCAGCATCTGAGAAATCGTCAGGCCCACCTGCTGGATGGCGCGTTCAGTTTTTGCTGTCAGGGGCTGTGCATAATTGATGCGCAGGCAATTGCGGTATTTGCCAGAAGCAGAGAATATCGAACCGATGGCAATTTGCACTAAATGCTCTTCGAGCAGCCGGTTCAGCCGCTGTGTATCCACGCGTTCATCAAGTTCGATCCACAGCAAAAAACCGCCCTGGGGGCGGCTAACCCGGGAGCCGCACGGAAAATATTTCATCACCCAGTCAGTCATGTTGCACAGATTGCGCTGGTACTGGTTACGTATCCGGCGCATGTGCTGCAGATAATGCCCCTGTTTGATGAAATCCGCGATAGCGATTTGTGGCAGCGTAGCCGAGGCGCCGGTGGTGATGTATTTCATGTGCAGCGCACGGTCGTGATAGCGACCCGGCGCGATCCAGCCGACGCGTAAACCGGGCGCCAGCGTTTTGGAAAACGAACTGCACAGCAATACGCGGCCATCTTCATCGAAAGAGGTAATGGTGGCAGGGCGCGGATACTGATACGCCAGTTCACCATAAACATCGTCTTCGATAATGGCGATATCGTAGCGTTGCGCCAGACGCAGCAGGCTTTTCTTACGGTCATCAGGCATGTTGTAACCGAGCGGATTATTGCAGTTGGGCGTCAGTTGTATGGCTTTGACCGGCCACTGTTCCAGTGCCATTTCCAGCGCTTCCAGACTGATCCCGGTCACCGGATCGGTCGGGATTTCCAGCGCTTTCATGCCAAAACCTTTCAGGGTTTGCATCGCCCCGTGAAAACTCGGCGAATCCACCGCCACGATATCGCCGTGTTCGCAGACCGAACGGATGGCGATAGACAGCGCTTCATGACAACCGGTGGTGATCAGAATATTGCTGGCATCCATATGGCTGCCGCTGTCAATCATCAGACGGGCGATCTGTTCGCGTAATTCTTCTGAGCCGTAAATGCTGTCGTAATGAAACGCGTTGAGATTCTGATGCTGGCCGGCGCGCCCCATCAGGCGGCTGAGGGGCCTGAGCGTGGCAGCCGTGACATCCGGCGAGCCCCGCCCGAGCTGCACCACGCCGGGACGGTGCGGGGAAGTAATCAGTTCGAGTACCTGATCCCACTGGGAAATATCCACCGGACGTTGCGTCGGGCGGCAAACCGCCGGAAGCGCTGCCTGCAAGCGTGCATCTTTGACAAAGTAGCCTGATTTTGGTCGTGCCTCCACCAGCTGTTTTTCTTCCAGCACGCGGTAGGCCTGCTGAACCGTGCTGACGCTGACGCCATGTTCACTGCTTAACACCCGCACCGAAGGCAGCCGGATACCCGCCGGATACAGCCCCTGCTCAATACGGTCACTCAAGACATTTGCCAGATTTTCGTAACGATTCATTATCTTTTCCTCAACGCCTGCGCAAAGAAAGCAGTACAGATGGACACAATCTAACGCTGAATCTGTCATCAGATCCAGATCTGTATGGTCGAAATATAAAAAAACTGAATCTGTAATGTTTTTACTGTTTGTAAGATCCTGATGTCAGGTCGTCAACGGGAGCAGAATATGAAAAATATCATTGAAGAACGGCAGTTTGCCGGATGTGAGACACGCGCTTGTGCTGATATCTTGGGGGCGGATAGGGCAGTACAGATGCCGCAAAAAAAGAGCGGATGGATAAAACAGTTGTTTGCTATCGTGCATGGCTGGAATGAGCGCCGCGTCAGCCGCAAGATTTTGCATTCGCTGAGTGCTGATCAATTGAAAGATATCGGGCTGGCGAAATCGGATATCGACAGAGAGTATCCGAAAGCCATTTGGCCGAACTGGCCTAAATGAAATACCCGTCATCTTTCGTGCGCCAGATGCGTTGGCTGCGCTCATGCGCCCCGGTCACTTACTGATGTAAGTGACCGGGGACTTTCTCACTTGCCGCCTTCCGGGCACCCGAAAGCTATAGGGTATTGGCTTTATTCAGGTATAAAAAAAAGCCCGATCAAATTATCGGGCTTTTTCGTCACTCAAAGCTTTCTTACTTCACCTGCATACCCGGCTGTGCGCCGGAATCCGGGCTGAGCAGGAAGATGTCTTTTCCGCCTGGGCCCGCCGCCATCACCATCCCTTCAGAGATGCCGAAGCGCATTTTACGCGGTGCGAGGTTAGCGACCATGATGGTCAGACGGCCTTCCAGTGCTTTCGGATCAGGATACGCAGAGCGGATACCGGAGAAAATCTGACGGGTTTCACCGCCCAGATCCAGTTGCAAACGAAGCAGTTTGTCTGAACCTTCCACGAAATCAGCGCTCTTGATCAGGGCAATACGCATATCCACTTTGGCGAAATCATCAAACGTGATGGTTTCCTGAATCGGGTCATCGGCCAGCGGACCGGTTGCCGGTACTTTGGCGGCTGCGATGTCTTCTTTCGAGGCATCAACCATCGCGGTGACTTTATCCAGTTCGATACGGTTAAACAGCGCTTTGAACGGATTTACCTGATGCGACAACAATGGTTGGGCAATCGCGTCCCAGTCCAGTGTGGTATTCAGGAAGGCTTCTGTGCGCTCTGACAGTGAAGGCAGAACCGGCTTCAGATAGGTCATCAGTACTCGGAACAGGTTGATGCCCATTGAGCAGATGGCCTGCAGGTCGGCATCACGGCCTTCCTGTTTTGCGACAACCCACGGTGCCTGTTCATCGACATAACGGTTTGCCAGGTCAGCCAGCGCCATGATTTCGCGGATTGCACGGCCTGATTCACGGCTGTCATACGCCTGAGCAATGCTTTCAGCGGCATCGGTGAAGGTTTTGTACAGCGTTTCATCGGCCAGCGTGTCAGCCAGTTTGCCGTCAAAACGTTTGGCGATGAAACCGGCATTACGTGAGGCCAGGTTAACCACTTTGTTCACGATATCAGCGTTAACGCGCTGCACGAAATCTTCCAGATTCAGGTCGATATCGTCGATGCGTGAAGACAGTTTCGCGGTGTAGTAATAACGCAGGCAGTCCGCATCCAGATGGTTCAGATAAGTGCTGGCTTTGATAAACGTGCCACGCGACTTGGACATTTTTGCGCCGTTGACGGTGACATAACCGTGCACAAACAGGTTGGTCGGCTTGCGGAAACCGCTGCCTTCCAGCATGGCAGGCCAGAACAGGCTGTGGAAATAAACGATGTCTTTACCGATAAAGTGATACAGCTCGGTGGTGGAATCTTTTTTCCAGAACTCGTCAAAATTCAGGTCAGTGCGGCGGTCGCACAGGTTTTTGAATGAACCCATGTAGCCGATTGGCGCGTCCAGCCAGACGTAGAAATATTTGCCCGGCGCATCAGGAATTTCAAAGCCGAAGTATGGCGCATCGCGTGAGATATCCCACTGTTGCAGACCATGCTCGAACCACTCCTGCATTTTGTTTGCCACTTGTTCCTGCAACGCGCCCGAACGGGTCCACGCCTGCAACATCGCGCTGAATTCAGGTAAGTCAAAGAAGTAGTGCTCGGAATCACGCAACACCGGCGTCGCACCGGAGACCACAGATTTCGGGTCAATCAGTTCCGTCGGGCTGTAGGTTGCGCCACACACTTCACAGTTATCGCCGTACTGATCCGGTGATTTACATTTCGGGCAGGTGCCTTTAACGAAACGGTCTGGCAGGAACATGCCTTTCTCAGGATCGTACAACTGCGAAATGGTGCGGTTTTTGATAAAACCGTTTTCTTTCAGACGACCATAAATCAGCGCAGACAGCTCACGGTTTTCGTCGCTGTGCG
Organism: Rahnella sp. CG8; assembly: GCF_023701875.1. NCBI lineage: Bacteria > Pseudomonadati > Pseudomonadota > Gammaproteobacteria > Enterobacterales > Yersiniaceae > Rahnella > Rahnella sp. CG8. The sequence continues at coordinate 153,202 of NZ_JABAED010000006.1, read as the reverse complement.
TGGAGTGATAGTTGTCGTAGCTGATGCCGAAGCCGGCGAAATCTTTCTGATGCTCCTGGCTCATTTCGGCAATCATCTCTTCCGGCCTGATACCGAGCTGCTGCGCTTTCAGCATGATCGGGGTGCCGTGTGCATCGTCCGCACAGATGAAATGCACTTCATTGCCGCGCATTCGCTGGTAACGGACCCAGACGTCAGCCTGGATGTGCTCGAGCATGTGACCGAGATGGATGGATCCGTTGGCGTACGGAAGTGCACAGGTTACCAAAATTTTTTTCGCGACTTGAGCCATAGTAAGAGCTTGCTTTCTGTAGTTGAAATCAGGGGCATTGATGTTAACCGAAAGCGCCGCCCCGCGTAAACAAACGGGGGATCTCCTTACGTGTGTTCTGTTATGCTTATGGATAGATAAATAGTCTGATAACCCCCTTTCAAGGAGCCGGGATGACATCTCAATCCCCACAGCAGACCACACCCGCAGGGCTGCGCGCACTCGTGACCGGCGTACTGGCCACCTTCCGCCATTCCACACTGCAAAAAGATTTGCCCGCGATGAAAGCGTTGCATCACTGCGTGTTAATGGATGACGTTTTACATATTGATCTGACCCTGCCGTTCGCCTGGAACAGTGGTTTTGATGTATTAAAAGAACAAACCAGCAGCGAATTGTTGCGGGTGACCGGCGCTTCGGCCATTCAGTGGAATCTGCGCCACGATATTGCCACCATCAAACGGGCAAACGATCAGCCGGGTATCAAAGGTGTGCGCAATATTCTGGCGGTCAGTTCGGGTAAAGGCGGGGTAGGGAAATCGACCACGGCGGTGAACCTGGCGCTGGCGCTGGCAGCAGAAGGTGCCAAAGTCGGTATTCTGGACGCCGATATTTACGGCCCGTCAGTGCCGAATATGCTGGGCACTGAGGAAGAACGCCCGACCTCGCCGGACGGCGTGCACATGTCGCCGATTATGGCACACGGCCTAGCGACCAACTCGATTGGCTATCTGGTGACGGATGAAAATGCCATGGTGTGGCGCGGGCCGATGGCCAGTAAAGCGCTGATGCAGATGCTTCAGGATACGCTGTGGCCGGATCTGGATTATCTGGTCATCGATCTGCCGCCGGGTACGGGTGATATTCAACTGACGTTGTCGCAAAACATCCCGGTTACCGCCGCCTTAGTGGTCACGACGCCGCAGGATATTGCGCTGCTCGATGCAATGAAAGGCATCGTGATGTTTGAAAAAGTGCATGTGCCGGTTCTGGGGATTGTAGAGAACATGAGTATGCATGTGTGCAGCAACTGCGGGCATCACGAACCGATTTTCGGTACCGGTGGCGCACAACGTCTGGCTGAGAAATACCGCTGTGATTTACTGGCGCAATTGCCGCTGCATATTTCGTTGCGTGAAGATTTAGATCGTGGTGAGCCAACAGTTGTTTCCAATCCTGAAAGTGAATTCACGGCAATTTACCGTGAGCTGGCGGCAAAAATTGCGTCACAACTGTTCTGGAAAGGCGATGCCATCCCGACAGAAATTGCCTTCAGAGCCGTTTAATCCCCCAACTCTGTGAATTATTACCTGATGTCAGCGATTACACAGCCTTAACGCTGGCATCGGGCAGTGTGTTGTACTTATAATTGGCGCGTTCAAAGCATATATCTGTGCTTGCCTTCCAACTTCCAAATCAGGTCTTTAATTTTATGTCTGACAAATTCCATCAGTGTGTCATCGTGGGTATCGCTGGCGCATCTGCTTCGGGAAAAAGCCTCATCGCCAGTACGTTATACCGTGAACTTCGTGATCAGGTCGGTGATGAGCATATCGGGGTGATCCCGGAAGATTGCTACTATAAAGACCAAAGTCACATGACCATGGAAGAGCGGGTCAAAACCAACTACGACCATCCCAGTGCGATGGACCACAATTTGCTGTTCCAGCATTTACAGGCAATGAAGTCTGGTCAGGCGATTGAATTGCCAAGCTACAGCTTTATTGAGCATACCCGTCTGCCTGAGACGGTGACCCTTAAACCGAAGAAAGTGATTATCCTGGAAGGGATCCTGCTCCTGACCGATGCACGTTTGCGTGACGAAATGAATTTCTCCATTTTCGTCGATACTCCGCTGGATATCTGTCTGATGCGCCGTATGAAGCGTGACGTCAATGAACGTGGTCGTTCGATGGATTCTGTGATGGCGCAGTATCAGAAAACGGTTCGTCCAATGTTCCTGCAATTTATCGAGCCTTCAAAACAATACGCAGACATCATTGTGCCGCGCGGCGGCAAAAACCGGATTGCGATTGATATCCTCAAGGCTAAAATCAGCCAGTTCTTCAATTAATCGCGGAACAATCCGTTAAAACCATACCGGAGATACGATGAGACTTTGCGACCGAGATATAGAGGCCTGGCTGGACAGCGGCAAATTAGGTATTTCACCCCGTCCTCCGGTCGAACGGATTAATGGTGCAACGGTAGATGTGCGTCTGGGTAACGGATTTCGCGTTTTCCTCGGGCACAATGCGGGTTATATCGATCTGAGTGGCCCTAAAGACGAAGTCAGCGCTGCACTCGATAAAGTGATGAGTGATGAGATTGTGTTGCCGGAAGGCGAGGCGTTCTTCCTGCATCCGGGCGAACTGGCACTGGCGGTGACCTTTGAGTCTGTCACCATTCCTGACGATCTGGTGGGCTGGCTGGACGGACGCTCTTCACTGGCGCGTCTCGGGCTGATGGTGCACGTGACCGCACACCGCATTGATCCGGGCTGGCAAGGGCGTATTGTTCTCGAGTTTTATAATTCAGGTAAGCTCCCGCTGGCGCTTCGCCCGGGAATGTTGATTGGCGCGCTGAGTTTTGAACCGTTATCCGGTTCTGCTGCACGGCCATACAATAGCCGTCAGGACGCGAAATACCGCGACCAGCAAAGCGCTATTGCCAGTCGTATTGATAAAGACTGATTCTGTTTTTTATCCGTTTTCCGGATAAAAACGTGAGGAAGGCATGAGAAGACTCCTGACAACACTGGTGATTTTACTGGTGGTTATCATTGCCGGTATGACTTCGCTGGTATTCCTGATTAACCCGAACGATTTCCGCCAGTACATGGTAGAGAGGGTCGAGGTGAAAAGCGGCTATCAACTGGCTATCAACGGTTCCCTGCGCTGGCATGTCTGGCCGCAGCTCAGCATCATTGCCGGACAGACTTCTCTGACCGCGCCTGGGGCTAAGGCACCGGTTGTCAGCGCTGAGAACATGCGGCTGGATGTCAAACTCTGGCCTCTTATTTCTCATCAGCTCGCGGTCAAGCAGGTTCTGCTGAAAAACGCCGTCATTCGTTTAACGCCGGAAACGGAAGAGAATCAGCCCAATGCGCCGGTCGCACCTTCTACGCCAACGCCTGTTGCGCCAGGGGCATCCGAACTTGAAGCGGGCTGGAAATTTGATATTGATAAAATCAGCGTGGCTGACAGTTTACTCATCTGGCAGCGCGGTGATGACGAGCAGATCAACGTGCGTGATATCAATCTGGAAATGGAAAAGAATGACAACCGTCAGGCTAGTATCCAGCTTTCAAGTCGCATAAACCGCGACCAGCGCGATCTGTCGTTCACCATGAAAGCCGACCTGGATATGCAGCACTATCCGCAGGCTGTCTCTGCCAGCATCAGCAAGTTCACTTATCAACTCAATGGTGCCGATATCCCGGTGAAAGGCCTTCAGGGGAATGGTTCCATGCAGGTGAGCTATCAGCGTGATAACAATATGCTGACGCTGAACCAGCTGGCGCTGTCGGCCAATGATAATCAGATCTCCGGCACGGCCTCTGCGAAGCTGGGAGAACTGGCGGATTATCAGCTCAATTTAACCGCTGATAAGCTTGATCTTGATGCGCTTTCCGGCTGGCAGCCTGATACGCAGGAACAATCGTCGCAAACCGCGCAGTCTGTGACGTCAGCACCCGTTATCGCCCGTGATGTGGATGAACAGCCAAACGGGCTGAATGATTTGCAAACCTTCAATGCCACCCTGGCGCTGAAAGTTGCTGATCTCACTTATCGCGGTATGAAAATCCAGAACCTGGCCCTGAATGCGGTCAATCATCAGGGCCAGGTTTCCTTGCCGGCATTTAGCGGCAACCTGGGAACAGGGCGCTTTTCTCTGCCAGGCACCCTGGATGTCACGGGGAATAAAATTCAGGTCCATCTGACACCGGATGTGGACAGCATTGAACTGGGTGATTTACTGACAGCTTACGGGTTACCGAAAGTCCTTACCGGGAGCTTCTCTATGCAAGGGAATGTTAACGGAGAAGGGTTGTCGGCCGTTGATTTTGCACGGCGATGGCAAGGCGAGGGGCAGCTTTCAATGGATAACGCGCGTCTGAATGGCCTTAATATTCAGCAACTCATTCAGCAGGCGGTCAGCCGTAATACCAGTAATGTTCAGGGGCTTGAAAAGTATGAGCACTATAGCCAGATCGATACGCTGAAAGCGCAGGGACATCTGGCCGGAGGTACTCTGACGCTGAATAATCTTGAAGGTCAGTCGCCAATGGTGTCTGCGAAAGGTGACGGAACAATCGATATGTCGAATCAAAAGGTGGATATGAACCTGCTGATCCGCGTTACCGGTGGCTGGAAAGGTGACAATAATCTGATCAATACCCTGAAAACGACAGACATCCCGTTGCGGGTTTACGGACCCTGGGCTCAGATGGGATATCAGCTGCAGGTGGACCAGATACTGAGGCGTACGTTTGAACAAAGCGCTCGCAGCGCCCTTCAGAACTGGGTCGACAAGCGTAAGGACAGTAAAGAAAAAAGCGATGTTGAGAAATTACTCAACAAATAATCTCTTTTCTAAGCCAATTCTGAGCATAAACAAAACGGGGTGCCATCGCAGGCACCCCGTTTTGTTTACAGGAGTGAGTCAGACTTCGTAATCGTCTTCAGAGGCGGTATCAGGTGGCGTAATCTTCACTTTTAAAATACGGTGACTGCTGACTTCTAAAGGCTCAAACAGATAGTCATTAATGTGTATCTGTGCGCCCACCTGCGGGATACTTTGGGTATATTCCATCAGCAGACCGGCCAGCGTGTGATATTCCCTTTTTTCATCCACCGGCAGGGAAATATACATCACCAGATCGTCAAGCGGCATGTAGCCGTTGGCTATCCAGCTTCCATCCTCCTGCTGCTGGATATCATGCCGTGCATCAGGCGTTTCGTCAGACTCTGGCAGGTTACCGGCAATGGTTTCCATCACATCCGTCAGGGTCACGATCCCTTCGACAGAACCAAATTCATCGACCACGAAAGCAAAATGCGTTTTTGCCTGGCGGAATTGTTCGAGGGCCATCAGCAGAGAAAGCTGTTCCGGGAAAATCAGGGGCTGGCGGATCAGCGCCTTAAGATCCAGTTCATTTTGCAGCAGTTGTTGTTTGAGCAGGTCGACAACGTGCACAACGCCCAGCGGTTCGTCGGTGGAGCTGTCTTCGGTGACCAGCATACGGGTATGTTGGTTATCAGCGATTTGCTGCGTCAGCACGTCGACAGGGTCATTAAGTTCAAGATGGTCTACATCATGGCGGGAGGTCATGACGCTGCTGACAGTGCGTTGCCCGAGTCCCAGCACGCGTTCAATCATGTGACGCTCCTGCTGGTTGAAAATCGCATCTTCTTCGTCAGCGCTGTCTGCAATCATGTTTGAAGAGTGAGCATCAAGTTCGGCTTCTTCATGTTTGCCACGCAAGACGCGCAATACGGTTTCTGCAGTGCGTTCACGCAGAGAGCGGCGCGAGGATAAAAAGCGTTTGCGGTTAAACTGTGCCAGCTGATTCAGCCCTTCAATGATCACCGAGAAACCGATCGCGGCATACAAATACCCTTTCGGGATAACATAGCCAAAACCTTCGGCAACCAGGCTAAAGCCGATCATCAGCAGGAAACTGAGACATAAGATGACGATAGTCGGATGCGCATTCACGAAACGTGTCAGTGGTTTACTGGCTAACAGCATCAGGCCGATAGCAATACACACCGCCACCATCATGACGGCCAGATGCTCAACCATCCCGACTGCAGTAATCACCGAGTCGAGTGAAAAGACCGCATCCAGCACGACAATCTGAGCAACGACCGGCCAGAATTTAGCACCGCGCTGCTGATGGCTTTGTTCTTCATCTTTGCCTTCGAGTCGTTCATTAAGCTCCATCGTCGCTTTGAACAACAGGAATATCCCCCCCGCAAGCATAATCATATCGCGCGCGCTGAACGGATGCCCGAGCACGGCAATAAGAGGGCGGGTCAGTGTCGAAAGCCAGGAAATGCAGGCCAGAAGAAGTAAGCGCATGACTAGGGCCAGTAAAAGCCCGGTGACGCGAGCCTTGTCACGCTGCTGGCGCGGAAGTTTTTCCGCCAGGATGGCAATGAAAATGAGATTGTCTATCCCCAGGACAATTTCGAGAACTACCAGGGTCGCAAGCCCGGCCCAAATCGAGGGATCGGCGATCCATTCCATATTGCGTTTTTCACCTTTGGTTACACGACGATTGTCGCACGTTGAATAATGGGCGCCAGCGCCCCAAATTTCAAATCTAAAACAGCGGTCTAGGCAAACTGGCAAGGGGGCCCAGGGGAAGAAGGATGAGATGTGATAAAAAGCCGTCAGGACTGATTTGGAAAGCAGCAAGTTACGATTATTAAATCACCGAACAGGTATAACATTCCTAAAAATAAGCCTTTAGCTTACTGTTTGGTGCGGCTTACTGGTATCGTAACTGAATTAACATAATCGTGTTTGAGTCCTAAAGTCATGAGTATGGTCTCCCTAAACCAAATCACAGAGACTATACTCATGGAAGAACTATAGGATTGGGAATTTAAATCAATTTTACAATTTCAGTTCAGAGAAATCCCTGACGCGTTTGGATGGTAACTGACTGAATTTACACACCATAGGTTTCAAGGAGTATCCTTTACAATGTTAAAAGCTGTTATCCCTGTTGCCGGTCTGGGCACTCGTATGTTGCCAGCGACGAAAGCCATTCCAAAAGAAATGCTGCCTATCGTCGATAAGCCTTTGATCCAGTACATCGTTAATGAATGTGCTGCGGCGGGCATCAAAGAAATCATTCTGGTCACACACTCTTCGAAAAACGCGATCGAAAACCACTTCGATACCTCTTTCGAGCTGGAAAGTATGCTTGAATCCCGTGTGAAACGTCAGCTGCTGGAAGAAGTGCAGTCTATCTGCCCGAAAGGCGTGACCATCATGAACGTACGTCAGGGGCAATCAAAAGGCCTTGGGCATGCGGTTCTGTGTGCAAAACCTCTGATTGGTAATTCTCCTTTCGCGGTTATTCTGCCAGACGTTTTGATGGATGATTCCACCAGCGATCTGCGTAAAGATAACCTTGCTGCCATGCTTCGTCGCTTCCAGGAAACTGGCAACAGCCAGGTCATGGTTGAAGAAGTGCCGGAGAAAGACGTTTCCAAGTACGGTATTGTTAACTGCAACGGCGTAGAAGTTGAGCCGGGCGAAAGCGCGCCAATGACGGCTATCGTTGAAAAGCCGGAACTGAAGGACGCGCCATCAAACCTTGCGGTTGTCGGCCGTTATGTTCTGTCCGAAGCTATCTGGCCACTGCTGGCAGTGACACCGTACGGTGCAGGTAATGAAATTCAGCTGACTGATGCCATTGCCATGCTGATGAAAAAACATACTGTTGAAGCCTTCTCCATGACTGGCCGTTCACATGACTGTGGTGATAAGCTCGGTTATATGAAGGCGTTTGTTGAGTATGGTATTCGCCATAACACGCAGGGCGAAGCGTTCAAGGCATGGTTGAAAGAGTTTGCCGAAGAGTAAAAATTGATTGACTTCGAGCAATAAAAAGCACCGAATTTTCGGTGCTTTTTTTTATCTGAAGTGATATTTAGAAAATAATTCAGGCCGGACTAGCCCATCAGCCTGAATTTATAATCAGTTATGTTCGTTAAGTAGTTGGGTCAGATACGCGCCATAAGCAGTTTTGCTCATTAATGCAGCTTGTTCAGCAACACGCTCTTTGCTCAACCATCCTTTACGAAACGCAATCTCTTCCAGACAAGCTACTTTAAAACCTTGTCGTTTTTCAATGGTGTGGACGAATTGTGAAGCCTCAATCAGGCTATCATGTGTTCCTGTATCGAGCCACGCAAAACCTCGGCCCAGAAGCTCCACCTGCAATTGACCTTTCTCAAGATACATTTCGTTTAATGTCGTTATCTCAAGCTCACCACGATGAGATGGCTTAACTTGTTTAGCCATTTCAACGATATTTTTGTCATAGAAATAGAGTCCGGTCACTGCCCACTGAGATTTTGGTTTTAATGGTTTTTCCTCAATGGAAAGTGCTTTAAAGTCCTTATCAAATTCAACCACGCCAAAACGCTCGGGGTCTTGAACCTGATAGCCGAAGACTGTTGCGCCCGTTTCTCGTTTAGCAACGGCTTCAAGCTGTTTGCCAAAGCTTTGACCAAAATAGATATTGTCGCCAAGAACAAGTGCACAACGTTCGCCGTTTATAAACTCTTCACCGATGATGAATGCCTGGGCAAGGCCGTCTGGAGATGGCTGTACTGCATACTCGAGTTTAATGCCGAATTGAGAACCATCACCCAGTAAGCGTTGAAAGGATGGCATATCTTCAGGGGTAGAAATCACCAATATTTCATTAATACCTGCCAGCATAAGCACAGATATTGGGTAATAAATCATCGGTTTATCATAAATCGGTAACAGCTGTTTCGATACACCGCGGGTTAGGGGGTACAAGCGTGTGCCTGAACCGCCAGCTAAAACGATACCTTTCACTAGATTCTTCTCCTTAAAATTAGTTAGTCAAGCCAAGACGTTCACCGGCATAAGAACCATCCTGAACCCGGCGCCACCAATTTTCATTGTTCAGATACCATTCAACCGTTTTACGAATTCCGCTTTCGAAAGTTTCTTGTGGTTTCCAGCCTAACTCTTGCTCGATCTTACTGGCATCAATGGCGTAACGCATATCGTGACCAGGACGATCTTTCACAAATGTAATCAGTTCGGAGAACTTGGCGATCCCATTTGGTTTTGCGGAAATCAGTTCATCGAGCAACTCACAAATGGTTTTAACGACGTCAATATTTTTGCGCTCATTGTGACCACCAATGTTATAGGTTTCGCCTACGACACCCTCGGTAACCACTTTATAAAGTGCACGGGCATGATCTTCAACATACAGCCAGTCGCGTACCTGTGCGCCATCACCGTATACCGGTAATGCTTTACCTGAAAGTGCGTTCAGAATGATGAGTGGAATGAGTTTTTCCGGGAAATGATAAGGACCGTAATTATTCGAACAATTTGTCACAATAGTAGGGAAGCCGTAAGTGCGCTGCCAGGCTCGCACTAAATGATCGCTGGAAGCCTTTGATGCAGAGTAGGGACTGCTTGGCGCATATGGCGTCGTTTCAGTGAAAAGATCCGTTGTGCCGTGCAAATCGCCATACACCTCATCCGTTGAAATATGATGGAAGCGGAAAGCCGATTTTTTCTCTTCAGGCAGAGAAAGCCAAAAATGTCGGGCTGCTTCCAGAAGCACATAAGTGCCAACAATGTTGGTTTCGATGAAGGCTGCCGGGCCATCAATCGAGCGATCAACATGGCTTTCAGCAGCAAGATGCATAACAGCATCCGGTTGGAAGTCAGTAAAAAGAGTATCCAGTTCTGTGCGATCACAAATATTTGCCTGCGCAAACTGATAGCGGGGATCAGATGATACGGGAAGGAGTGACTCAAGATTGCCCGCGTATGTGAGGCTATCGACAACCAGGACACTATCCTTTGTATTATCAATAATGTGACGAACAACTGCTGAACCGATGAAACCGGCACCACCGGTGATCAAAATTTTCATATATACGTACTCATTTATTAAGTGTTAGCTTCTTCACATGCTACATGCTCAAAAAATCAGCTATTTCACTTGTATGACGAAATAGGAACATAGTGTAGCGCAGAGTTAGTGTAAGCACAGCTATAATCAGGTCATTCCCGCATTTCCATGCTGAGTATTCATGTAAACTATAGTTAGTTAAAATATATCAGAGGTCTGTTTAAAAGTACTCTGTTATTACTGGCGGTGATTATAGTAAAAACTTATGTCAGAACTTGCGAGATATCATATTACTTGTGACTGAGGGTCCTTGTAGGAATTGTCCAATTTGTTGCAGCGTAAACTTGGTTTTGGGTGAATCAGTGACAATCTCATGAACTGAAATGGGTTCTAACAGCGGGGATCGTTAATTGCGCATGAGTAAGTTAAGCAATGAACCGTACAGTAAAGATACAGTTAGCCGAGAAACGAATTTTTTAGCCAGATTCTGAGTGAGCCACAATAGGCATTTGTGGTACGATTTTTCAGGAAATACGCAGGGCTGAGTGCTTCAAAAAACGATTTGCAGGAACGGCATCTACTGTCGTTTATGCAGCAAATGTAACGTGTCGCTGGATAATTGTACATAACGAGTGAGCTAGAAAAATGAATGTTACTGACACAGAAGTTATTGGCGTAAAATTAGTAGAACCTAAAGTTTTCGGTGATGATCGCGGATTCTTTTTGGAAACATTTCAGCAAAATCGCTACAAGGAAATGTTAGAAATCGATCTGGATTTTGTTCAGGATAACCACTCCCGTTCATCGAAAAACGTTCTTCGTGGCTTACATTTTCAAACGTCTAAACCGCAGGGCAAGTTGGTTCGTGTTGTCCGTGGTGAAGTATTTGATGTTGTGGTTGATATCCGTCCAGAGTCCGCAACTTTCGGTAAGTGGGTAGGTGTATATCTTTCGGAAGACAATAAGAATCAGCTGTGGGTACCACCCGGTCTTGCCCATGGCTTTGTGGTGATTTCAGACTTCGCCGATTTTGAGTATAAATGCACTGATTACTATGATCCGAAAAATGAAGGTTGCTTGATCTGGAACGATCCTGAAGTCGGGGTAAAATGGCCTGTTAGTGAACCGTTGCTCTCTGCAAAAGATGCATTGGGTCAAGGTTTTTCAGAACTTTTTAAAATTTGATGTGCTGTCAAAGGCCTCGGGTTTTGGCTTGAGGCATCAATACAAGAACACTGTAAAATTCTATAGGTACTTTAACCAAATGAAATTGTTGATCGTAGGATGCGCGGGCCAGGTTGGTAGAGAATTGGTGCGACGAGCTCCGGCTGATTGGGAGGTAAAAGCTGTTGACAGGCAAGAGCTTGACATTACCGATCACCGGAAAGTAATGAGTGTTGTCAGCGAGTTCCGCCCTAACTCGATTATTAATGCTGCTGCCTATACCGCTGTCGATCGTGCAGAATCTGAACGTGAATTTGCCTATTTAATCAATAGCACAGGCGCTGAAAATTTGGCTATTGCAGCGCAACAGGTTGATGCTTCTTTTCTCCATATATCGACTGACTATGTTTTTTCTGGGGACCATGAGGGATGCTATGTGGAAACAGATACCACAGGGCCTACCGGTGTTTATGGTGCAAGCAAATTGGCAGGTGAACAAGCTGTTGCCATGGCTTGTAAAAAACACATTATTTTGCGTACTGCCTGGGTATTCGGTGAGTATGGCAACAATTTTGTAAAAACAATGCTGCGACTGGCGAAAGACAGAGAGCAATTATCTATTGTTGGGGATCAATTCGGAAGTCCAACTTATGCCGGGGATATCGCGGAAACTCTGCTTGCAATAGCTGGTCAACTTAAGCCTGAAGACGAACGTTGGGGCGTGTATCACTATTCAGGTTATCCTTATACATCATGGGCAGGTTTTGCGGCAGAAATCTTCACCTCAGCTACAAAACATTCAGTTCTCGCTAAATCGCCTTCAATACTGGATATTAAAACTGTTGAATACCCGACGCCTGCCAAACGTCCCTCCAACTCCAAACTTGATTGTGGCAAGTTATTGAAAAAATTCAATATTGCACCAAGTGACTGGCAGAAAGCACTTGAAAATATCGGTGCGTACCACGGGTGAAATTAGAAAATTGATTCAGGCAACTTTCAAGGTGTCAATTAATTTGAGTTGAGTTTTAAAAAACCTCAACTCAAAGAAACTGTTAACTTTCAAATGTGAAGCAAAAAGAGAAGTCTATGAATCCTCATTTAGGAAAACCCACTTCACTGCTTTCGCTATTTAATAGCGCGTGGAATAATAAAAATTTAATATTACAGATGGCTAAGCGTGAAATTATTGGCCGATATCGTGGTTCAGTGATGGGGGTCTTCTGGTCATTCATCAACCCAATTTTTATGCTGGTTGTATATACGTTGGTGTTCTCGGTTGTTTTTAAAGCCCGCTGGGGCACTCAGGCTGCTGGAAATGAATCTAAAGCCGATTTTGCGATAATTCTCTTCGTCGGTTTGATCATCCACACACTGTTAGCTGAAATGCTCAGTCGTGCCCCTTCCATGATTTTAAATAATGTAAATTATGTTAAAAAAGTAGTTTTTCCTCTTGAAATATTGCCGCTGGTCGCGCTGGGTAATGTGCTTTTCCATAGTTTTGTTAGCACATTTGTTTTGTCTGCGGCTTTTGTCATATTTAATGGTTACCTTCATTGGACTATAGTTTTCTTTCCATTAGTCCTGTTCCCTTTGATTTTACTGACGCTGGGTTTAACTTGGTTTCTTGCCTCGTTAGGGGTGTTTATCCGTGATGTTAGTCAAACCATTTCGATTGTAGTCACTGTATTAATGTTTCTTTCCCCTGTGTTTTATCCTATTACAGCTGTGCCTGTTGCAATGAGAAAAGTAATTTTACTTAACCCATTGACATTTATTATCGAGCAAGGAAGGGCTGTCATTATTTGGGGGGAATTACCTGATTTTACGGGGCTGGCAATATATTCCTTGATTGCAATTTTCATTATGTGGTTAGGCTATGCTTGGTTCCAAAAGACTAGAAAAGGATTCGCAGATGTCCTCTGATGATTTTGCCATTAGAATTGAAAATGTTGATAAATGTTTCCAGGTCTATGAAAGTCCTGCACGCAGGCTTAAGCAATTCGTTATGCCTAAAATTGACCGTAAATTAGGGAAAGAGGCACGCATCTATCATCAGGACTTCTGGGCGTTAAAAGATGTGTCTTTTAATTTACCACGTGGCCAGACGATGGGGATTGTTGGCCAAAATGGTTCTGGCAAGTCCACACTCTTGCAAATAATTGCTGGGACTTTAACGCCGACAGCGGGAAATGTAGCCGTCAATGGTCGTGTTGCAGCCTTACTGGAACTGGGGGCAGGTTTTAATTCTGATTTCACAGGTCTGGAAAATGTTTATTTAAATGCTTCTCTTTTGGGGTTATCTAAAGAGGAAACTGAGAATAAATTAGATGACATATTATCTTTTGCCGACATTGGCGGTTTTATCAACTCTCCGGTCCGTTCGTATTCGAGTGGGATGTTGGTCCGCCTGGCATTTGCAGTTCAGGCGCAAATAGACCCAGAGATTCTTATTGTTGATGAGGCCCTGGCAGTTGGGGATGCAAAATTTCAGGCGAAATGTTTTTCACGACTGAAAAGGCTTAAACAGGACGGTACTTCAATTCTTTTTGTATCACATGCCACAGAGCAAATTGTGACACATTGTGATAGTGCACTGTTGTTAGACCATGGAGTGGTACAAGTTCAGGGTAGCCCTAACGATGTGGTTAACAGGTATTTGGATGTTCTTTTTGGTAAGAAAAACGGCTCATCCATTAGAAAAGATCAAGACGATAAACTTGAGAAGGCTGTTTCCCGTGAAGTTCAGATTCGGGACCGGGAATCGAAATCTAACCTCTCACCTGGTAGCTTCAGCTCATTATTGACGGGAGAATACTCAGAACGCCCTAACTATAATCCGTCAGAGTACCGATGGGGAGACCGTGCAGCGGAACTGATAGATTTTTACATCTGTCAGGATGGTGAAGATTATCCAAGCACAGTTACACCTGGAAAAGAATTAACCCTGGCTATTAAAGTAAGATTTCGCGACGTTGTCGTGAGGCCAATATTTGGTTTCGCTATTAAAACTAAAGAAGGCGTGACAATCTATAACACGAATAGTGAATGGCAATCTGTAGACTTGGTTGATGTGGCGGAAATTGATACTGAAATGGTGGTTTCTGTTACATTGCCGATGATGGTATATGAAGGTGATTTCTTTATCTCTGTCGGTATTGCCAGTAGTTCTCTTGATGGTGAGATTATACCGCACGATCGCCGGTATGATTCAATACACTTGGCTGTCGGGCCTGTAAAATCTTTCACTGGCTTAGCCAATTTGAATGCGAGAATAAATTTTGAAACAGAATAACATACATGAAATTTTATTAAATAATGACTTCTTTATTGATAAAACGACCAATGTTTGGCGTCCTGTTGAATTGCCAGCTTTTGCATATAATGACGGTGATGAGGCTGAGAATTACGTATTGAAGTCTGTTACCGAATCAGCTGATGTAAGCATAAATTCAAAAGAGCTGTCAGATAAGATGAAGGATTGGCCATCCACTTATCATCTTTCCTCCAGACGCTCGAATTTATTGCGTCCTTTTGAGCAGTGGTTAAAAGGTAAAAAGGTTCTCGAAATAGGTTGCGGTTGCGGCGCAATAACGCGTTTTTTGGGAGAAAGTGGCGCTGATGTTGTATCGGTAGAAGGAAGCCTTCGACGTGCTCAAATTGCAAGAGCACGAACCCGGGATTTGTCTAATGTAGACGTCATTTGTGCACCGAGTGATATTATACCTGACATTGGTCATTTTGATGCAGTTATACTTGTAGGCGTATTGGAGTATGCGCGAGTATTTCTTGGACACGATGGTCAAAAAACTCTTTTAGATTCATGTCGGGACAGAATGACTGAGACCGGCAAGCTTTTCGTCGCAATCGAAAATAAATTAGGTATAAAGTATTTTTCAGGAGTCAATGAAGATCATGTAAATATGCCAATGTTTGGTATCAACAACTCTTACACTGAAAAAAGCGTCGTTACTTTTGGCCGTAGTGAACTTAAAGCTGTGCTAGCTAATTCAGGTTTTTTGCATAACGAAGAGTTTTTGCCACTTCCTGATTATAAATTACCCGTCAGCATTATTTGCCCGCGTGGATGGAAAAACTTTTCATCACAATTTTCGCAACTGGCAATCGAAAGTGCACATCAGGACCCGCAGAAAAATTCAGAAAATTATTTTTCTATTGAGGAAGGTCTTTATAATATTTGGAATAATGATCTTGCACCTGATTTGAGTAACTCTTTTTTAATGGTAAGTAGTCAGATAAAACCTGATGAGGAAATTATCGATCAAACGATCGCTGCTTATCATTTTTCAGATGGCAGAGCTAATGAATTCAAAAAAACAAGTCTATTCAAAACTAATTTAAATGATGAATTAGTTGTGCTCACCAGTGGCGGTGATGTTTCAATTCCATCATCAGTTAATGAACATTCAATTGTTGAAAGTGGTGTTTTCCATGACGGCGAGAGTTTATGGCTTTCTCTCGTTCATACTGTGAACAAACCCAACTGGACAATTCAAGATATCGTTTGCTGGTCCAGTATCTGGATCAATGAAATTCAAAAGCGAGCCAGTCTTTCCAAAGAATTCAATAGCCTGACGGTTTTGCCTTCTGAGTTTTTGGATGCAATGCCTTTCAATTTTATTACATTAGATAATGGTGATAAGAAACTTTTTGACCAAGAGTGGAATTCACCTGCTGAGATTACTCTGGGATATATAGTCTTCAGAGGGATTTTCCATTCTCTATTGCGATTGACGTCAATTTCATCAAGCCCATCTTATCGGGGAGAAAGTATTGCTGATTATTCATTATCTATTATGAATGCAATAGGCTTTAGCTGTGACGATGATTTAAAAAATACCTGGTTGAAAGCAGAAGCAGATTTTCTGGCATCTGTTCAGTCTAAAGATGCTGTTGCTATACTCTCTGTTCTTAAAGAGGTAAAATTAAATGTCAGAAGGGATTCTGCAAAGGCTATTGTCAACGACTTAAACACTGCAATTGAAGAACAGAAACATTTACAGGGGCATATTGCAGAATTGCTTACTGTAGCTGATGAACGCGCAAGCGTAATTCAGTCACTTGAATTAGATATTGCCGGCAAAGAGATGACTATTAAAACATTAGAAGATGCCAACAGAGAAAATGTTGATAAATTAAATAATTCTCATTTAGAACTACTGGATAAAATATCTTTACGTGATAAGCAACTCACTGAGCTTTATAACGATGCTGCTCTCAATGAGCAGCTTTTGGGACAGTGCCGCCATGAAAATCATTTATTGCAACAGCAACTAAATGGTATTTACGATTCTTCCAGTTGGAAATTTTCAGCTCCTATTCGCGTAATTTCAAGACGCACTCCCTCTTATTTACGCAATCCAGCGCGCGTGATTTTTAGAAAATTTTTCTATATTGGACAAAGTGTTAAGGTTAAATCTGGCCAAGTTGTGCGGAACGTTATACGCCCTGCTAAATTGCTCACCACACGAGTGAATCAGCGCAGTAGAACATATGCACAGCGTGTTTATCATGCTCTGCCAGATAGATATAAGCTTAGTGCTTTAAAAGTTGCGATGAAATTAAAACCAGAATGGTTCTATGACCATCCATCTTTTATCCGTACTAACGAGAGCATTGCAGGGATCAGGCAAGCTAAAACTGACTGGATGGTTGATATTAATACCTGCAGAGACAATTTTAAAGGAACACCAGGCAAGGTCGCTGTACACTGCCACATATTTTATCATGATTTAATAAATGAGTTTAGTGCCCATCTATCAGTTATCCCGTTCTCATTTGACGTTTATGTATCAGTTACTACTGAGGAAGGGAGAGACGTTTGTACTAATGCGCTGAAGAAAATAAAAAACATTTCTAATTTATATGTTGAAATTGTACCGAATCGCGGCAGAGACATTGCGCCGATGTTCTGTCAGTTTGGTGAACGGCTAAAAGAATACGATTATGTCTGTCATATACAGAGCAAAAAGTCTCTCTATAATGGTGGGACAACGTTGGGATGGCGTGAGTATTTGTTTAATACTCTTTTAGGTACTGAAAAAAATACAAATCGTATTTTTGGATTATTCCAAGATAATCCTACGGTAGG
The DNA here is from genome assembly GCF_023701875.1 of Rahnella sp. CG8. Classification (NCBI taxonomy): domain Bacteria; kingdom Pseudomonadati; phylum Pseudomonadota; class Gammaproteobacteria; order Enterobacterales; family Yersiniaceae; genus Rahnella; species Rahnella sp. CG8. The sequence goes on along the minus strand of NZ_JABAED010000006.1, from coordinate 136,000 downwards.
GATCATTTTCCCCCAAGCTTTTGTTCAGGTGCCGTATCCGGCATTTACATGGTTGGCTAATAAGCAAGATGGGGCAATGCTTTGTCAACGTATTGGTATACCGATGCCTGAAAGTTATTACCATTTCCCAGCGGGTTCCATGTTTTGGGCAAAAATGTCAGCAATGAAACCTCTTTTTGACCTAAATCTTCAATGGGAAGAATTCCCGGAAGAATTGGGCCAAACTGATGGTACATTAGCGCATGCGCTGGAAAGGATGCTCGGGATTGTACCTACATCTCAAGGCTATCAGTCCATTATTATAAAAGATCATAGCAGCCCTTCTTGGTCACCATTTCGCTTTGATCAGCAATATTTAAATCGTGCTGATGAAACTTACAGCCATTTGATCAGAGATTCCAAAACTAAAGTTATAGCATTCGATATTTTTGATACATTACTTGTTCGTCCATTACTCGTTGCCGATCATACTAAAGAAATCATTCGTCAGAGATTGAATGAGTCCGAGGGCAAGCTCTTTGCTAATTTCAGAGCAATGGCAGAGGTTAATGCACGCAATATTAAAGGGAAAGATATTTCCATCTCTGATATATATGAGCAGTTTGGCTTGCTAACTAAACTGTCTGCCGAGAAATGTGCTGAAATTCAACGCATTGAAGAAATTGTTGAATTAGCATCAGTATCACCTCGAAAAGATATGGTACACCTCCTCAATAAATCCAAGGAATGGGGCAAACGTGTTGTTCTCATCAGCGATATGTTTTTATCAATACAAACTATCGAAACGATGTTAGAGCTCAATGGGATTGATAATTATGATCGCCTATACCTTTCCTCAGATTTGGGCATAAGGAAAGATACCGGACAACTCTATTCATTCATGCTTGATGAAGAAGGCGTGAAGGGTGAGGAAGTTGTTATGTTTGGTGATAATGAGCGCTCCGATTTGCAACTGCCTTGTGATGAGTTCAAATTGCGTGCTTTACACATACTCCGTGCTGCAGATCTCGCCAAATCTTTGCCTGAATATGAGACTCTTATTCGACCAGAAGTTTATGAGAACAATCTCAATCGAGAATTGACCATTGGGATGTTAGTCAGAGAAAACCTGAATAAATGCTATAACTTTGATGCTAATGATATTGCTATATTTTCATCTGCCCCTCGTCAACTTGGCTTTAATCTCGTGGGGCCGACAATATCAGCATTTTGCGCATGGCTTGCTGAGAGAGCAAAAGCGCAAAATGTGACGGATCTATATTTCCTTGCTCGTGAGGGTAAGCTAATCAAGCAAGTTTATGATGCATGGTCCAAAACAGTTGATGATGCTCCAAATAGCCACTATCTACAGGTTTCCCGCAGAGCGGTTAATGTCCCAAATATTGCGTCATTTGAAGATATTTGTGCAATCGCGCTGTCTAATTATTATCCTAATAAAGTACAGAGCTTTTTCTACGAACGGTTTGGTTTAGAACTTTCAGATGATCGTTGGAATGAGATTTATGCCTCAGGTGTCTGGAAAAAAGGTACTTTACTCCAGGTAAAAGACGGGGATTTGTCTGCTATTAACGACTTATTGCATGTTCTTACACCTGATATTTTGGCTGAAGCTTCAGCTGAAAAGAACATCCTTTTACAGTATTTTGACTCTGTTGGGCTTACCAGCAGCGAAAATGTAGCGGTAGTGGATGTGGGATATTCTGGGACGATCCAAAAATCTATAAATAAATTATTGTCTGGTCCAATTCACGGATTCTATTTCGCGACCGCACATAACATTCGCGAGGGCATGCCAGAAAATGCATTTGCCGAAGGCTGTTATGTTGAATTGGGGCAGGCTAAAAATATTGGCTCCCGCATATTCAGTAACAGTTTCTGCTTGGAGCAATTATTAAGCGCTAATGACCCTCAGGTGACGAAGTATGTCTTTGATGAAGATAATTTATTTAAACCACGCTTTAAGGTTTTAAGTGAAGCAGAATTGTCCACTCAACCCACCCGAAACGCGTTGCAAGAAGGTGCGATGGACTTCGTGAATCAGTCCGTTGAGATTAGAAATAAATTTTACAATAGCTTTGTACCTTCGGTAGAGATTGCTGATGTACTGTATGCTGATTTCATTGAAGCAACGCTTGAGAATAAGAACAGTGTCCTGGAAAAAATGGTTCTTGATGATGACTATTGTGGACGAGGTTTGATCAACTGAGTTTTTGGTTTTCTTTTCTAAAGTCTGCCCCTGTGGGGCAGACTTTTTCTCAGTATCAGAATAAGGTTATCCCAATATGCAGGACCCTGAAATTGCAGTTATGATGTGCACGTACAATGGTGCACCATATTTGCTATCTCAACTAGAATCTATTGAAAATCAATCTGTCAATAATGTACATATTTACATCTCTGACGATGGTTCTTCCGATGAAACCTGCGCAATAGCCCGTTCATTTATTGATTGCTCCCACTTTGAAGGCACACTCTTAAAAGGTCCAAAACGCGGGTTTGTAGAAAACTTCATGCATATGGTTAACAATGAAGAAATATGCGCGAAATATTATGCCTTTTCTGATCAAGATGACGTCTGGAAATCTGACAAGCTGGAGCGGGCGATTAATTGGCTTTCTGAGATCCCTGAGGATGTCCCTGCGCTGTATTGTTCCAGGACAACATTGACGGATGCTGAAGGAAAAATCATCGGGGCCTCCCCTAACTATAAACGCCCCCCGGCTTTCGCAAATTCAATCCTTCAAAACATTGCCAGTGGCAATACGATGGTTTTCAATCATAAGGCCAGAGAGCTTCTTGCTCTGGCTTATGGCGCTCCTATGGTTGCGCATGACTGGTCTCTCTATCAGATTGTCAGCGGATGTGGTGGGAAAGTTTTTTTTGACACTATTCCTACTGTATTTTATCGACAACACCATAATAATGTTATTGGCAATAGTATGGGGCTGGGTAAGCGAATACAAAATTTTTTGCAGGCTCACAGTGGGAGAGCGGCTATCTGGAATAATATGAATTTTGAAGTGCTGGGCAGGGTCAGTCGACACCTTACGCCGGAGTCTGCGGCGACTCTGCACGACTTTAAAAGCATCAGGAACAGTAGCCTTTCGATGAGGTTAAAACTGATGAAAAGTTCCGGTATCTATCATCAACAGGCCATCGGCTATTTCACCACACTGACTTATGTGCTGCTGAATAAAATATAAGACTGGTATAAATAGTGAAAATCATCGCTTCCTTAGTGCTCTATAAACACCAGTATGCGGATATCGAGCCAACGATTAACTCATTGATTAATGAGGAAACTATATCAAAAATTGTCATTGTTGATAATGGCGGGGAATGCCGCTGGTTAAAAGACTATAGCCACCCTAAAATCGAGATCCTAATTTTAAAGACCAATTGTGGTTTCGGGACAGGTCATAATGAAGTATTCAGGCGTTATGCAGAGCAGTATGAGTTTACGCTGATCTGTAATCCGGATATTGCTTTCAAATCCGGCGAAGTTGACAAACTCTATCATTACTGTGTCATTAATAAGATCGGATTGAGCATTCCTAAAGTCATTTACCCAGATGGTTCCTTGCAGCATTGCTGTCGACTATTGCCGACACCGTATCAGCTTTTTATAAGACGTTTTTTTACCCGCCTTTCCAGCGGTATTAACGAGACTTATGAACTACATCAGGCTGATCTCAATCAGGCATTTTTCGCCCCCTCTTTATCCGGATGCTTCATGCTCATGAGCAGGGATGCCCTGAAGGAAACAAAAGGATTTGATCCCCGTTTTTTCCTTTACCTGGAAGATGTTGATTTATCTCGAAGGGTGAGCCAATCAGAATTCGCTGTACGATATTGCCCTGACTCTGTTGTCGTCCATGAGGCTCAGCGTTCCTCATACCAGAATAAAAAATTTATGATTTATCACGTTGTTTCCGCAATTAAATATTTCAATAAATGGGGTTGGTTCTGCGACAAAGAGAGAGCACAGCTTAACCAGAAATGCCTTAGCCAGTTACCGACTAAGAATGGCCGTTGAGACATAAGTCGTTAAAGTGTGCCCGCGAAAGCTCTTTTTTACCTGCATTCCCCACATGTTACCGGTAAAGTAAAGCTGGCCTCTGAGAAGGGCGAAGCAGGGGATTGCTGGCATGTGCGATCAGAATATTGTTATGGCTGCAATAGGTTCACCCTTCGCCATTCTCATGTACAATGCTTGTGTTCATTTGTATGGCTCAGTGCAGTTAAACTCACTGTTTACAGGGGTTTAGACTAAAAACTGGGCGATCAACTATTTCAGACAGGAGTTGCTAATGTCCAAACAACAGATCGGCGTTGTCGGTATGGCGGTCATGGGCCGTAACCTCGCGCTTAACATTGAAAGCCGTGGTTATTCCGTTTCCATTTTTAACCGTTCAGGCGACAAGACTGATGAAGTCATCGCTGAAAATCCGGGTAAAAATCTGGTTCCGCACTACACCGTCGAAGAGTTTGTTGACTCGCTGGAAAAACCTCGTCGTATCTTGCTGATGGTGAAAGCCGGTGAAGCAACTGATAAAACCATCGCATCCCTGACTCCGCACCTGGATAAAGGCGACATCCTGATCGATGGCGGTAACACCTATTACAAAGACACCATTCGCCGTAACCGCGAACTGTCCGAGCAAGGTTTCAACTTCATCGGTACCGGCGTTTCCGGCGGTGAAGAGGGCGCGCTGAAAGGCCCGTCTATCATGCCTGGCGGTCAGAAAGAAGCCTACGCGCTGGTAGCACCTATTCTTGAAAAAATCGCAGCCCGTGCTGAAGATGGCGACGCTTGTGTGGCTTACATCGGTGCAGATGGTGCCGGCCACTACGTCAAAATGGTGCACAACGGTATCGAATACGGCGACATGCAGCTGATCGCAGAAGCGTATTCTCTGCTGAAGCAGTCCCTGAACCTGAGCAACGAAGAGCTGGCGACCACCTTTGCTGACTGGAACAAAGGCGAGCTGAGCAGCTACCTGATCGACATCACCAAAGACATCTTCACTAAGAAGGACGAAGAAGGTAAATACCTGGTCGATGTGATCCTGGATGAAGCAGCGAACAAAGGCACCGGTAAATGGACCAGCCAGAGCTCACTGGATCTGGGCGAACCACTGACGCTGATCACCGAGTCTGTGTTTGCCCGTTACTTGTCTTCCCTGAAAGACCAGCGTGTTGCGGCTTCTAAAGTACTGTCCGGCCCGGCGGTGAAACCTTTCTCTGGCGACAAAGCGGAGTTCATCGAGAAAGTGCGTCGTGCTCTGTATCTGGGCAAACTCGTTTCTTACGCGCAAGGCTTCTCACAGCTGAAAGCCGCATCAGATGAGAACAACTGGGATCTGAACTACGGTGAAATCGCGAAGATTTTCCGTGCGGGTTGTATTATTCGTGCACAGTTCCTGCAGAAAATTACCGATGCGTATGCTGAAAATGCCTCTATCGCTAACCTGCTGCTGGCTCCGTACTTCAAAAACATTGCTGATGAATATCAGCAAGCGCTGCGTGATGTCGTGTCTTATGCCGTTCAGAACGGTATCCCGACGCCAACCTTCTCTGCTGCGATCAACTACTACGACAGCTACCGTTCTGCGGTTCTGCCCGCCAACCTGATCCAGGCACAGCGTGACTACTTCGGTGCGCATACTTACAAACGTACCGACAAAGATGGCGTATTCCATACCGAATGGTTGGATTAATTGCCTGACCGGCACGTGTTAAGCGTGCCGGTGTTGTCACGTCGAGACAAAAAAGCCGCCAATGCATCAGCAAAGGCGGCTTTTTCACGTCTGAACTTTTACTTTTGAATGTCGACGTTATTTCTTATGACGCTGACGCAGATTCTCAATGACCGCACTCAGGTTCAGATCCTGATCCTGCAGCAATACCAGCAGGTGATAAATGAGATCTGAGGCTTCGTTTTTCAGTTCAAAGCGGTCGTTGACGGTGGCGGCCAGCGCAGTTTCAACGCCTTCTTCACCGACTTTTTGTGCGATGCGTTTGGTACCGCTGGCGTAAAGTTTGGCGGTATACGAGCTTTCCGGATCGGCGGTTTTGCGCGAGGCGAGCAGTTCTTCGAGCTGATACAGAAACGCCCAGTCGGTTTCGGCAGGGTGGAAGCAGCTGTTATTGCCTTTATGGCAGGTCGGACCAAGCGGATTGACCAACACCAGCAGCGTGTCGTTATCGCAATCCGGGGTGATGCTGACGACGTTCAGGTAGTTTTCTGACGTTTCGCCTTTGGTCCACAGACGCTCTTTGGTGCGTGAATAAAACGTTACCTTGCCGGAAGACTGCGTAACGCCCAGTGCTTCCTGATTCATATATCCGAGCATCAGCACTTCACCCGACACCGCGTGCTGGATGATGGCTGGCATCAGGTTATCCACTTTTTCCCAGTCGAGCTGGCTAATCTGTTCATCGGTCAGCAGACCGGTTTTTACATCCTGATTACTCACAAGCGGATCTCCACGCCATTTTCGGCCAGGTAGCTTTTCAGCTCGCCAATATTAATAATTTGTTTGTGGAACACGGAGGCGGCCAGTGCGCCGTCGACCTGTGCTTCGCGGAAGGCGTCAAGGAAGTGTGACATGGTCCCCGCGCCGCCCGAAGCGATCAGCGGAACATGACACACTTCGCGGATCATCTTCAGTTGCTCAAGGTCATATCCGTTACGCACGCCGTCCTGATTCATCATATTCAGCACAATTTCACCTGCGCCGCGTTCCTGCACTTCCTTCACCCAGTCGATAGTCTGCCAGGTGGTGATCTTAGTACGCGCTTCATCACCGGTAAACTGATGAACCTGATAAGTTCCCGTCTCTGTATCGTGCCACGTATCGATACCCACGACGATACACTGTACACCATACCTGTCGGCAAGGCGGGTGATCAGTGTCGGATCCGCCAGGGCAGGGGAATTAATAGAAATCTTATCTGCACCAAACTGCAAAATCTGGCTGGCATCTTCAAGGCTCTTAATGCCACCCGCCACGCAGAAAGGGATATCAATAACTTCAGCCACGCGCGATACCCAGCTTTTATCCACTACGCGGCCGTCGCTTGAGGCGGTGATGTCGTAGAATACCAGTTCGTCCGCGCCTTCCTTCGCATAGCGCTGCGCCAGCGGTACGATATCGCCGATGATTTCGTGATTGCGGAACTGTATGCCTTTGACGACCTGACCGTCTTTAACGTCGAGGCAGGGGATTATCCGTTTTGCCAGCATGAAATTGCCTCCGTCACATTAAATTTACCGTCGAGCAATGCGCGCCCGACAATCACGCCTTCCACACCGCTGTCACGCAATGCAGCGATATCATCCAGTGAGCCGATACCGCCTGAAGCCTGAAACGCCACCTGCGGATAACGCGCTGTCACTTCACGATAAAGTTCGACGTTGGAACCGGCCAGCGTACCGTCACGGGAAATATCGGTGCACAGCACATGTTTCAGGCCGAACGGCAGATATTGCTCGACGACCTGTTCCAGCGTGGCATTGGAGTTTTCCTGCCAGCCGCTGATGGCCACCTTTTTGGTACCTTCGGCATCGATGCGTACATCCAGTGCCAGCACCAGCGCATCCGCGCCGAAACGGCTGAACCAGCCCTGTACGGTCGCCGGATCTTTCACTGCAGTCGAACCGACCACCACGCGGGTTGCGCCAGCGTTAAGCAGTGCTTCAACGTCCTGCTCATTACGGATGCCGCCACCGACCTGCACCGGCACGGAAACACCGGCCAGTAATTTCGTCAGCAAAGGGATCTGGCGCGCAGCCGGATCTTTCGCGCCGGTTAAATCGACAAGGTGCAGAACCTGCGCACCTTGCTGCTGATAATCCTGCAAACGCGGTAACGGATCATTGCCGTAGTCACGTTGCTGACCGTAATCACCCTGATGCAAACGCACCACGCTGCCTTCGATCAAATCCAAAGCGGGAATAATCATGCTGTTTACATCTCCAGAAAGTTTTTCAGCAACTGTGCGCCCGCGGCACCGGAACGTTCGGGATGAAACTGCACGCCGAAGAAGTTGTCTTTTTGTACGGCGGCGCTGAAGGGCTCGCCGTAAAGTGTCTGAGCGACCGTGTTTTCGCATACCGGCATGGCAAATCCGTGGACGAAATAGAAGTAGGCATTTTCATCAATGCCGCGGAATAAATGGCTGTCGGCGTTGGCGGTGACCTGATTCCAGCCCATATGTGGCAGCGGCAAACCAAGGTCTGGCATGCGCTGCACCGGCGTCTCAATAATACCCAGTGTATCGATACCGCCATTTTCTTCGCTCGATGAAGCCAGCAGTTGCATACCCAGACAAATGCCCAGCACCGGTTGGGTGCAGGCTTTGATCAGGTCAATAAGCTCACGCTGTTCGAGCTGTTCCATCGCCGCCTGCGCCGTGCCGACGCCCGGTAAAAACAATTTGTCAGCCTGCAACACAATCTCCGGTTCACGGCTCACCGTGGGCTCATAGCCCAGACGCTGAACTGCATATTTCACGGAAGAGAGGTTGGCACAGCCGGTATCAAGGATAACGACATTCATCACAGCACTCCTTTCGAGCTCGGCAGGGTGTTGCCATCCACACGAATTGCCTGGCGCAGTGTGCGGCCAAAGGCTTTGAACAGGCTCTCAACACGGTGGTGATCGTTCTTGCCTTTAGTACGCAAGTGCAGGGTACAGGCCATCGCATAAGACAGTGAACGGAAGAAGTGTTCGACCATTTCCGTGCTCAGGTCGCCGACGCGCTGATAGTTAAATTCAGCTTTGTATTCCAGGTGCGGACGCCCGGAGATATCCAGTGCACAGCGAGCCAGACATTCATCCATTGGCAGTACGAATCCGAAACGGCCAATGCCACGTTTATCGCCCAGCGCTTTGTTCAGCGCTTCGCCCAGCGCCAGTGCGGTATCTTCCACCGTGTGGTGATCGTCGATATATAAATCGCCTTTCACTTCGATGTTCATACGAAAACCGCCGTGCGTAGCGATCTGATCCAGCATATGGTCGAAGAAACCGACACCGGTACGGATTTTGCTTTCACCTTCGCGATCCAGCCAGACATCCACATCAATGGCCGTTTCCCGCGTTACGCGGTTAACTTTTGCATGGCGGTCACGTTGAGTCAGTTGCTCTGCAATCGTCGCCCAGTTCAGCGTATCGCGCTGATAACGCAACCCGGCGATACCCATATTGGCCGCCAGCTGGATATCAGTGTCACGGTCGCCAATCACATAACTGTTTGCCGTGTCCAGCACGCCGCTTTCCAGATAACCCGCCACCAGTTTGGTTTTTGGTTTACGGCAATCGCAGTGATCGGCTGGCAGGTGCGGACAAATCAGCACCTCGTCGAAAACGATGCCCTGTGAAGTCAGGATCTGCATCATCAGGTTGTGCGGCGGGTCGAAGGTTTCCTGCGGGAAACTGGCGGTGCCCAGACCGTCCTGATTGGTGATCATCACCAGTTTGAAACCGGCATTTTGCAGCGCTAAGAGTGCCGGAATGACGCCCGGCTCGAGGGCCAGTTTGTCCAGACGGTCGACCTGAAAATCTTCAGGTGGCTCGGAAATCAGGGTACCGTCGCGGTCGATGAACAGTGTTTTTTGCAATAACGGACTCTGGCTCACATGTGCTCCTTGCGGGGGCTATTTTGATTATCATTAAGAGTGGATGCGGTAGCGCCAGGTAAAGGCTGCAGGGCGGTGATCACCCGTTGCAGTTCTTCCCGGGTACCGATTGTGATCCGCAGGCAGCCGGAAAGTCCCGGTTGCTTGTTCTGGTCACGCAGGATAATGCCCTGATCCCAGAGGTTTTTAAAGACGGCGCTTGAAGCGTAGAAGCGGACGAGGACGTAGTTAGTGTCGCTGGCAAAAACCTCTTCAACACAGGCGCATTTTTCCAGTTCTTCCCGCAACCACGCGCGGTTTTCCGTCACTTCAGTCACCCGCTGACGCATTATCGCCAGCCCTTCCGGGCTCAGCGCCTGTGCAGCGATATCGGCTACAGGCGTAGATAAAGGATAAGGCGCGATCACTTTCATTAATAAACCAATCAGGTCGCTGTTGGCGAGCGTGAAGCCGCAGCGCAAACCGGCGAGGGCAAACGCTTTGGACAGCGTGCGCAAAATCGCCAGGTGCGGATATTCCTGCAACCAACCCGACACTGTCGCCTGTGGGCAGAATTCGATATAAGCCTCATCGACTGCGACAATCGCGCGGCCACGGGTCATTTCCAATACGGCGCGGATTTCATCCGGGTTGATAATGTTGCCGGTCGGGTTATTCGGGCTGCACACATACACCAGTTTCACCCCGTCGAGGGCGGCTTCAATGGCAGGAATGTCCAGGGACCAGTCGGCTTTCGCGGCCACGGTGCGGCCTTCCACGCCAATTGTCTCGGCGCTGACGCTGTACATGCCGTAAGTCGGCGGGCAATAAAGAATAGCGTCTTTGCCCGGTTCACAGAATGCGCGGATCAACAGTTCAATGCCTTCGTCTGCGCCACGGCTGACCAGCACCTGTTCCGGGTCAACACCCGCATAAGCTGCGTAACGGTTGATGACCAGCGCAGGCTGACATTCCGGATAACGGTTAAAGGTCTGCTGCGTCAGTTCAAACTGTGGCGCGATGGCGTATTCGTTAGCGTTAAGCCACACATCACCGTTGCCGCCGAGACGACGTGCGGACTGATACGGGGTCAGTTCCTGCACATTCTTACGTGCCAGCGCCTGAACGCTGAGGGTGTTTTCATTGCTCATCAGCGTTGCTCCTTTAAAGCGTTAACGCGCAAAGTCACGGCATTTTTGTGTGCGGTCAGTTGTTCAGCCTGCGCCAGGGTTTCGATGGTATTTGCCAGACCGAGCAAACCTTCAGGCGTTAACTGCTGAACGGTCATGCGTTTCTGGAAATCTGCCAGACCGAGGCTGGAACAGGTGGCCGTGTAACCGTAAGTCGGCAAGACGTGGTTGGTGCCGGAAGCGTAATCGCCTGCGGATTCCGGTGACCAGTCACCGAGAAATACTGAACCGGCGCTGGTGATACTGTCGACCAGTTGCTCCGGCTCACGGGTTTGCAGGATCAGGTGCTCCGGACCGTACGCATTGCTGATTTCGATACACTGCGCGATGTCTTTCGCCACAATCAGACGGCTGCTTGCCAGTGCCTGACGGGCAATCTCGCTGCGGGATAATGTCTGCAACTGGCGTTCAACGGCTTCACCAACCGCCTGCGCCATTTTCAAATCCGGCGTCAGCAAAATCACCTGAGAATCGGGGCCGTGTTCTGCCTGAGAAAGCAAATCAGAGGCGACAAAGTCAGGTGTCGCGCCACTGTCGGCAATCACCAGCACTTCTGAAGGCCCGGCTGGCATATCGATTGCCGCGCCGTCCAGGCTCTGACTAACCTGACGCTTGGCTTCGGTGACGTAGGCATTGCCCGGCCCGAAGATTTTCGCCACACGCGGCACGGTTTCGGTGCCAAAGGCCAGCGCGGCAATTGCCTGCGCACCGCCAAGCTGATACACCTCTTCCACGCCACACAGTTGAGCGGCATACAGAATTTCATCGGCAATCGGCGGCGGAGAACACAGCACCACTTTCTGGCATCCGGCAATACGCGCCGGGGTCGCTAACATTAATACGGTGGACACCAGCGGCGCAGAACCGCCCGGAATATACAGGCCCACGGACTGAATAGGGCGGGTCAGTTGCTGGCAACGTACGCCGGGCTGGGTTTCGATATCCACCACAGCCAGTTTTTGTGCCTGATGAAAGGTATCGATATTGCGCACGGCATGTGCCATCGCCTGTTTAACGTCCTCACCTAAACGCGCGGCCGCTGCCCCGATTTGCTGTGCAGTGACGCGCAATTCCCGGACTTCAGTTTTATCAAAGCGGGCGCAAAACTCGCGCAGCGCACTGTCACCTTCACTGCGCACGCGGCGCAGGATTTCACTGACAGATTCGGTAATACGGTCAGACGCCGAAATTGCCGGGCGTGTCAGCAGCTCGCGACGCTGTTGTTCGTCGCATTGCTGCCAGTCAATCGGGGTAGTGAACGCGTCAGGCTTCATGGCTTACTCCATCATTTTTTCGATTGGCAGAACCAGAATGGAGCTGGCGCCGAGCGCTTTCAGTTTCTCCATCGTTTCCCAGAACAGGGTTTCGCTGCTGACCATGTGCATGGCCACACGTTGCTGATCGCCTGCCAGCGGCAGAATGGTCGGACGCTCAGCGCCCGGCAGCAGGGCAACGATCTCATCAAGACGCTCACTTGGCGCGTGCAACATAATGTACTTGGATTCGCGTGCCTGAATAACGCCCTGAATACGGGTCATCATTTTGTCGATCAGCAGTTGTTTCTCTTGTGGCATTTCGCCGTCGCGCTGGATAAGACAGGCTTTGGAGCGATAAATCACTTCCACTTCACGCAGGCCGTTGGCTTCGAGCGTGGCGCCGGTAGAGACCAGGTCACAAATCGCATCCGACAAACCGGCGCGCGGGGCGACTTCCACAGAACCGTTCAGCAGGCAGGATTTGAAATCGACGCCTTTTTTATCGAGATATTGCTTGAGCAGGTGCGGATACGAGGTGGCGATGCGGGCGTTTTGCAGGCTTTGCGGACCGGTATACTCCGTGTCCAGTGGCGTCGCCAGTGACAGACGGCAACCGCCAAAATCCAGACGACGCAGGGTGAAATAACGCGGGTCTTCGCCCTGGGCGCGGCGGCTCAGCAACTCTTCTTCCAGCACGTTTTCACCGATGATACCCAGATCCACCACACCGTCCATCACCAGCCCCGGGATATCGTCATCACGCACGCGCAAAATGTCGATCGGCATGTTTTCTGCGAAGGCGATCAGACGCTGTTCCTGCAGGTTGATTTTGATCCCGCAGCGGGCCAGCAGTTCGCGTGATTCATCGCTCAGGCGACCTGACTTTTGCATTGCTATCCGTAAACGTGTTTTATCCAGCATGATGACCTCAGTTTCTTAATTATTTATCGTAAAAATCGTTTGTTTAAAGGCGTTAACTTCAATCCGTCAGGCCAAAAAAAAAGCCCCCGGAAGAAATCTTCCGGGGGCTATCTCTGCGTTCTGCGCCACTGGAAGATCTAAACAGTCTCCCAGCACCAATCGCCTGAAAGACTAGTCAGGGTGATGGTGATGACGGTGGTTAATCAGAACGTTTGTCATGTCAGTGTCTCAGTATGTTCATTTATATGCCGCGTGATTCAGATTTGAATCATTCGCCACACATATCAAATTCGCTGCCAATAAAACTAAACTATCGGGCGGTAACAGCGCAACCTTTTTTTCCGATGATGAGTTTTTCTTATCTGCAGCAGGGTTTTCATCGAATAAATGAATGATCTGTTAACAGAGGCAGAGAAAACCTTACGCAGGCTGAACCGGGAAAAGGTGACATTTGCTAGTATAAAGGAAGCAGTATCAGCAGTGGGTGATGTGATGCCACATGCCAATGAAACAACGGAGCGAAGTATGAAGAAGGTTTCGATTATCGGACTGGGCTGGCTGGGAATGCCACTGGCGATGGCGCTGGCTTCAAAAGGTTATCAGGTGGTCGGCAGTAAAACCACGCCGGATGGGGTAGATGCCGCCAGAGCCGTGGGGATCGAGTGTTTCCCGCTGGTGTTTACGCCGCAGATGGAATGTGTGGCGGAAGATCTCGATCAGTTGCTGAATGTCGATGCGCTGATCATTACCCTGCCTGCGCGCCGGACGGTGGAAGGCAGCGAACTGTACTTCCAGGCGGTACAGCTGTTAACCGACAGCGCACTGGCGCATAACGTCAAACGCATTATTTTCACCAGCTCGACATCTGTTTACGGTGAAGGAGAGGGTGTGGTGCGTGAGGGGTCGCCGCTTGAACCGGTCACGACCAGCGGAAAGGTGCTCAAAGAACTCGAAAACTGGCTCCATGGTTTACCCAATACGTCTGTCGATGTACTGCGTCTGGCCGGTCTGGTCGGCGGCGATCGCCATCCGGGACGTTTTATGGCCGGAAAGACGCAGGTGAAAGGCGGTCAGCATGGTGTCAACCTGGTGCATCAGGATGATGTGATTGCCGCGATTGCGTTGTTACTCAGTCTGCCGAAAGGCGGCCATACATATAACCTGTGCGCACCTGCTCATCCTGCCAAAGCGGAGTTTTATCCGGCGCTGGCCAGACAGATGGGGCTGGAGCCGCCGACTTTTGCTGAACAAGCTTCAGCACAGAAGGGCAAAATCGTCGATGGTGAGCGAATCTGCAAAGAACTTGGCTTTGAATATCAGCATCCTGATCCGCGAACCATGCCTTTTTAATCACCAAACGCGGTGTAGATAATTTCACGTTATGACCTGCCGGAAATTTCGGCAGGTTGTTAAGTGTCTGCTGCATTAACGTTCGGAAAACCCCTTTCTCATGTGCAGGAAACTATTCATTTATCCTGCAACGCCTATTTTATCCTTCCGTTTAATTAGCCGGTTTAATGGCGGTACATTTTTTAAGCTTGCTGTCTAATATTCTTCTGACAGCGTAGTTAAAAATGCGTTTTAATCGCCAATCTGCAGGTGAAACTGGCGACAGATGCTGGTTTGGTAATAAAATTCCTAGTCGCGCGTTTTTAATTTGCTATTGCGCGGTATAAATCACTTTTTTAAGCACAATGATTAAAGTTTTCCTGAACAGTTGCCGATAGGTTAAGTTCGGCACCACTATGCCATTCCATCACTTCTTCTTATCAATCCGGCCTTGTTGCTGGATGTTTCCGCGTGTCCGGTCATAAATTATTACAATAATTGTCTTTTTATTTCTTAAACCGCGTGCCTGCTCACGGTTTAAGAACAATTCGCGCTTAATTTCCTCACAAACCATTAGGACAACTCCCCGAAAACCCTTGTGCTGACTGGGTTGGGTGTATTTAGCACAATGATCATGCTATTTGAAATTTCCAGCATAAATAGCTGCATGAGAAGTTATTAATTATTATCTGTGCTGTTCATTTGGCTTTGGTTGGCCTTTGTACAAATTGATCTAAAAAAGGCTAAAAAAGGCTGTCTGAAGAGAGCTTTTTAGACGCTTTTTTACTTTTGGCTTAAAAATGCGCAGATTTTTACGATAAATTGCACTTTCAGAAGCAAAATAAAGTTATAAAGTGTGATCTCTATCACACTTTATTCAAAATTCGTCAACGGTAAGATTGTATGTATAAAGGAAACGGGGTTAGAGTTGCAGCGTAGTAAGATTATTCCTAATAATGTATGTAAAAGCGTTTCACTGAATGAGGCGCCATCACAGCAACGGACTCTGCCAGTACACCAAAACTAAAGTGTTTTTCGATTACTTAGCAGTGCAATTGTCACAATTAATTTAGTTTACATCAGGAACAACTTTGTATTGGCGGTGAAGTAAATACCGCGGGATAAATCTAATAATCATCGTGAGATTTATTAATCAGCCAATGATCCAATTGTTTTGATAGTAAAAAATACTCCTGTCACGCCGGGTAAAACTCTTGCTGCATGGAATATGTCTATCAATCCGCCGTCTTAAAAAAACGGCATCGGTAATGGGGTAGAACAGAATGTCCGAATTGCTTAAGCACATATATGATATCAACCTGTCATATTTACTGTTGGCACAGCGTTTGATTAACGACGAAAAGGCCTCAGCGATGTTTCGCCTGGGGATCGATGACGTTATGGCAGATACCCTGAGACAGCTGACGCTGCCTCAGATGGTGAAGTTAGCTGAAACGAACCAGCTTTTGTGTCAGTTCCGCTTTGATGACAGCAAGACAATTGAACGCTTGACCCAGGAATCGCGGGTGGATGACTTACAACAAATCCATACCGGTATCTTGTTGTCCAGCCATCTGCTGAAAGGCCTGGCCGCGAAAGAAAGCGGCGCGATGAAGAAAAGGGCGTAGCTATGTCTGGTAAAGATGCGTCAACCAAGCCAGCAGAAAAAAGTATTGTTCAGGAAGCACGGGACATTCAGCTGGCTATGGAACTGATTACGCTGGGTGCCAGATTGCAGATGCTGGAAAGCGAAACGCAATTAAGTCGTGGCCGACTGATTAAATTGTACAAAGAGTTGCGAGGAAGTCCTCCCCCGAAAGGCATGTTGCCGTTCTCTACTGACTGGTTCATGACCTGGGAACAGAACATCCATTCCTCCATGTTTTACAACGCTTACTCTTTCCTGCTAAAGAGCGGCCACTGTAATGGCGTGGAGGCGGTGATCAAGGCTTATCGTTTATATCTGGAACAGTGTCCTGAGCAGCCGGGGGAAGCGCCGATCCTTGCGCTGACCCGAGCCTGGACGTTAGTACGTTTTGTCGACAGCGGCATGTTGCAGCTTTCAGCGTGTAACTGCTGTGATGGCTCATTTATTACCCATGCACACCAACCCCGCCACGGGTTTGTTTGCAGTCTTTGCCAGCCCCCGTCCCGAGCAGTAAAAAAACGTAAACTTTCCCCGCAGGTTGCCGATATAACATCTCAAGAGCTGGACGAACAGGTCAAGCACGCAGTTTGAGATAGTTGGGTAGCAGTAAGTCGTTCTGAGCGGTGGCTACCACCGCTCATCAATTCCCCCCTAACATCTCAGCCATTCTCTGACACTTTTTATGCACGTTTCTACGGCACAAATCGGTCAGGCACATGGCGCGCGCTTAACCTCGCCCTAAAACCACATCGAATTAAGGATTCATCGTGCTAGTGATAATAGGTTACATCGTGGTGTTGGGCTCTGTGTTCGGCGGTTTCATGCTCGTCGGCGGTGAGCTGGGCGCGTTATACCAACCCGCAGAATTGCTCATTATTGCCGGTGCCGGCATCGGTGCCTTCTTCGTCGGTAACAACGGCAAAGCGATCAAATCCACCATGCGCGCGCTGCCGCAGTTGTTCCGCGCATCAAAATACAATAAAGCGTTGTATATGGATCTGATGGCGCTGCTTTACCGGGTATTAGCCAAATCACGCCAACAGGGGATGCTGTCGCTGGAAAATGACATCGACAATCCGGCCGAAAGCGACATTTTTGCTAATTATCCGCGCATCCTTGCCGATAAACAGTTAGTCGAATATCTGACTGACTATCTGCGCCTCATGGTCAGCGGCAACATGAATGCCTTTGAAATTGAAGCGCTGATGGACGAGGAAATCGAAACTTACGAGCACGAGAGTGAAGTGCCGGCGAACAGCCTGGCGCTGGTGGGTGACTCACTCCCGGCATTCGGTATCGTCGCTGCGGTAATGGGGATCGTACATACCCTGGCCGCTGCTGACCGACCTGCCGCAGAACTCGGGGCGCTGATTGCCCACGCGATGGTCGGGACCTTCCTCGGTATCCTGCTGGCGTACGGTTTTGTTTCTCCGCTGGCCAGCGTGTTACGCCAGAAGAGTGCTGAAAACGCCAAAATGATGCAGTGCATCAAGGTGACATTGCTGTCGAGCATTAACGGTTATGCGCCACAAATTGCCGTCGAGTTTGGCCGTAAAACGTTGTACACCTCGGAGCGACCTTCGTTTATTGAACTGGAGGAACACGTTCGCCAGGTCAAGTCGCCGGGTCAGAAACAAACTGAAGAAGAAAAAGTATGAAGCATCAGAGCCATCCAATCGTTGTTGTACGCAAGAAAAAGAATAAGCACGGCGGAGGGCATCACGGCGGTTCGTGGAAGATTGCTTACGCTGACTTTATGACAGCGATGATGGCTTTCTTTCTGGTGATGTGGCTGATTTCGATCTCCAGCCCTAAAGAACTGGTGCAAATTGCCGAATACTTCCGTACCCCCCTTGCGGTGGCGATCACCGGCGGGCCGCGCAGCAGCGATGCTACCAGCCCGATCCCGGGCGGTGGCGAAGACCCGACCGTACAGGACGGGGAAGTCCATAAAATGGAGCAGTCGCAGGGGGCGAGTAAGCGTGAGTCGGACGATTTACAGCGGTTGCAGCAAAAGCTGGAAGACATGCTGGCGTCGGATCCGCGGCTGAAAGATTTACGTCCACACCTGATGATTAACCTGACCGAGCAGGGTTTGCGCATTCAGATTATCGATAGCAAAAACCGCCCGATGTTCCAGCTTGGCAGCGCGATTGTTGAGCCGTACATGCGCGATATCCTCAGGGCGATTGCCCCGGTACTGGATGGTTTTCCAAACAAGATCAGCCTGGCGGGGCATACCGATGACATGCCGTATGCCACAGGTGAACGTGGCTACAGCAACTGGGAACTGTCGACTGAGCGCGCGAATGCTTCACGTCGCGAGATGATGAGCGGCGGCCTCAGCGAAGGGAAAGTCCTGCGGGTGATGGGCATGGGGTCTTCCATGCAACTGAAAAACCATCCGGCAGGTGACGCCATCAACCGTCGTATCAGTATTTTGGTCCTGAACAAACACGCGGAAGAAGCGATTGAACGGGAAAACAGCGAGGGCGAGGCGATCACGATCAGTGACGCTGGCGAGCTGCAAAGACAAGTACAAGGCACACAAAAAGTGCCGGCATTAGCACCAAAAATGAGTTCGGCTCCGGCAGCTCCGGCGTTAGCGCCACAGGCAAACCCGGCACCGGCCACACCAGAGAAAGCACCATCAATACCCGGGATTGAGACGCAGACGCCAGTGACACCCTCGGCAGGCGCTCAACCTGCGACGGCAGCTCCGGCTGCCGCGGCGGGCACGGCACCTGCGACACATTAACAAGCCGCGATTCACAGCAGAGGTGATCACGTGAGCATGGATATTACTGATTTTTATCAGACATTTTTTGATGAAGCAGACGAGTTGCTGGCGGACATGGAACAACATCTGTTGTTACTTGATCCGCAGGCGCCTGACATTGAGCAACTGAATGCGATTTTCCGCGCAGCGCACTCAATCAAAGGCGGTGCAGCCACGTTTGGATTTACGGTTTTACAGGAAACGACTCACTTACTGGAAAACCTGCTCGACGGTGCTCGTCGCGCTGAAATGAGCCTGAGCACCGACATCATCAACCTGTTTCTGGAAACAAAAGACATTATGCAGGAGCAACTCGACGCCTATAAATCTTCCCGGGATCCTGACGCAGAAAGCTTTGAATATATCTGTGCGGCCCTGAGACAACTGGCCCTCGAAGCGCAACAGGCGCGTGAACCTGTGCCTGATCTTCACGTGGTTGAAGACCAGACAGCGGCACAATCTGTCGCGACAGCGCCGGTTGCACCCGCTGCCGGTAAGGGCGATTTGCGCGTTCGTCTCTCCGGCCTGAAAACACAGGAAATTCCGGTGATGCTGGAGGAACTCGGCAATCTCGGCGAGATAAAAGATCCGGTTCAGACTGATGACAGCGTGGAAGCCACCCTGGTCACCACCGTTAGCGAAGACGACATTATTGCCGTGCTGTGTTTTGTGCTGGAGCCGGAACAAATCAGCTTCACTCACGCCCCGGCAGCGGTTGCTTCTGAGGCCGTTGCGGTTGCCGCATCCGCGCCTGTTGTGGCGGAAGTGGCTGCAGCACCGGCGGTCGTCGCCCGTCAGGCTCCGGTACTGACGGCAGTGCCGAACAGCGAACCGGCGAAAGCCCGTGCACCTAAAGCCCCTGAATCCACCAGCATCCGTGTTGCTGTTGAAAAGGTTGACCAGTTGATCAACCTCGTGGGCGAACTGGTGATCACCCAGTCCATGCTGGCGCAGCGTTCCGATCTGCTGGATCCGGTTGTCCACAGTGACCTGCTCAACAGCATGGGCCAGCTCGAACGTAATGCCCGTGATTTGCAGGAATCGGTGATGTCGATTCGTATGATGCCGATGGAATTCGTGTTCAGCCGCTTCCCGCGTCTGGTGCGAGATCTGGCCAGCAAACTGAATAAGCAAATCGAACTGACACTGCTCGGCAGCTCGACCGAACTGGATAAGAGCCTGATCGAACGTATCATCGATCCGTTAACGCACCTGGTGCGTAACAGTCTGGATCACGGTGTGGAAACGCCGGATGTGCGTATTGCCAATGGTAAAGAACCCACCGGTAACCTGACGCTTTCTGCAGAACATCAGGGCGGCAATATCTGCATCGAAGTGATCGACGATGGTGCCGGTCTGAACCGCGAACGTATTCTGGCGAAAGCCGCATCGCAGGGCATGAACGTCCATGACAACATGAGCGATGAAGAAGTCGGCATGCTGATCTTTGCCGCAGGCTTCTCGACCGCAGAAAAAGTCACTGACGTTTCAGGCCGTGGTGTCGGCATGGACGTGGTGAAACGAAACATTCAGGAAATGGGTGGGCACGTTGAAATCCATTCCCAGCAGGGCAAAGGCACCACCATCCGTATCCTGCTGCCACTGACGCTGGCGATCCTCGACGGGATGTCAGTGAAAGTCGGTAAAGAAGTCTTCATTCTGCCACTGAACGCGGTGATGGAATCTCTGCAACCGCTGTCAGAGGATTTGCATCCGATGGCCGGTGGCGAACGTGTTCTGCAGGTGCGCGGTGAATACCTGCCGCTGGTTGAGTTGTACAACGTCTTTGATGTTGAAGACGCCAAAACCGAAGCCACGCAGGGCATTGTGGTGATTTTGCAGAGTGCAGGGCGTCGCTACGCGTTGCTGGTTGATCAGTTGATTGGTCAGCATCAGGTTGTGGTGAAAAACCTGGAAAGCAACTATCGCAAAGTACCGGGCATTTCCGCCGCCACTATTTTGGGCGACGGCAGTGTGGCGCTGATCGTGGACGTGTCTGCATTGCAGTCACTGAACCGCGATAAATTAGCAACAGGCTCCACCGCCGCATAACAAGCAAAGCTGCCGGTGACCGCAAGGTTGCCGGGTGTGAAAAACTCAGGCCGATTTAAAGATAAAAGCAAAGGTGAACAACATGGCAGGACTTGCAACCGTGGCGAAAATTGCGGGCGAAACAGTAGGTCAGGAATTTCTGATCTTTACTTTAGGCGATGAAGAATACGGCATCGATATCCTCAAAGTGCAGGAAATCCGTGGATACGATCAGGTAACCCGTATTGCTAACACCCCGGCCTTTATTAAAGGTGTCACCAACCTGCGCGGCGTCATCGTGCCGATCCTCGACCTGAGGGTGAAATTCGCTCAGGAAGATGTGATTTACAACGAAAACACGGTGGTGATTGTACTTAACTTCGAAAACCGCGTTGTCGGGATCGTGGTTGACGGCGTATCAGACGTGCTGTCGCTGAGCCAGGATCAGATCCGCCCGGCACCGGAATTCGCCGTGACCATGTCGACGGAGTATCTGACGGGGTTGGGTTCGCTGGGTGACCGTATGTTGATCCTGGTGGATATTGAGAAGCTGCTGAGCAGTGAAGAAATGGCACTCGTTGATAGTGTGACGAAAATTTGATTTTCGTTTTTAAGGTCAAGGTCAAGGTCGTGGGCTCGCCGCCCACACTGGCCCAGAGACCCGCAATCGCGCGGGCCTCTGGACTCCACGCTTTTTTCACTGCGCGCTGTCGCAGGCACGACGGACATGTTCTGTCACCGTAGCGTGTGGCGCAAAATCTTGTCGCTCCGCGATGCCTTCTCCCGGTCCTGAAGCCCCCGGTCTTCAGGCCGCTCCGTTCAGCAAGATTTTTGATCACGCCAGTCTCGATCGAATAAAACCCTCGTTCTGATTCTTCCTGTTAAAAATAAGGGCAGAAGTTTTTTTCTTGCTCGTTCCCCGGCGAAGGGGAAGGCCGGGATGGAGTATTAATGACATCTCCAGACTGACCCTCTTTTTTGCACTGCTCCTAACTCATTGATTTAATGAGTGCACGCGAACACACAAAAAAAGAGGGTATTTCTGCTAAAACAGGGATAATCTCTTGCCGTTCAAAGCCTAAAGCTGAAAACCCAACAGTTCACTGCCGGACAGGCAGCTTAGAAATGCGTCACCAGGGCGGCGAAAGTCCACTGCCGCCAGCCCCCAAAACTCATCCCACCAAATCCCGTTCAACAAACGTCTTGCGCCATTGTGTCGGCGACATGCCCAGCCGCTGGCGGAAATGATGACGTAAAGTTTCCGGCGATCCGAAACCGGCCTGTTCGGCAACGCGGTCAATACTCAGTGTGCCGTTTTCCAGCAGGGCGCAGGCTTTTTCCAGCCGCACGGTCAGCATCCATTCTCCCGGTGTGGTGCCGGTAGCATCATGGAAACGGCGCAGGAAGGTGCGGCGGCTCATACCGGCTTGTCTTGCGAGCTGATCAATCACCAGCGGAGTATTGAGATGGCCGCGTAAGTCATCGAGCAAGGGCGCCAGCGTTTTTGTCTGATGCCGTGGTACCGGTTGCTGGATCAACTGAGCCTGATTCCCTTCGCGCAGCGGCGGCGTCACCATGCGGCGCGCCGTACGGTTAGCGACTTCGATACCATAATCACGGCGGATCAGATGCAGACACAAATCGACGCCCGCCGCACCTCCGGCAGAAGTGATGATGCTGCCTTCATCGACATAAATCATGCCGTGCTCAACCTGCACGTCAGGGAATTTTTG
This sequence comes from Rahnella sp. CG8, assembly GCF_023701875.1. Taxonomy (NCBI): domain Bacteria; kingdom Pseudomonadati; phylum Pseudomonadota; class Gammaproteobacteria; order Enterobacterales; family Yersiniaceae; genus Rahnella; species Rahnella sp. CG8. Next base: position 113,488 of record NZ_JABAED010000006.1, on the reverse strand, counting down.
CGCCAGAACATCGGTGCTGTTCCAGTGCGCCGTCGCGCGTTTACCGTCCAGCAAACCCGCAGCGGCCAACACGAAACTTCCCGCGCAGATCGACACAATTCTTGTCCCGTTGTGATGGGCTTTTTGCAGCGCAGCAATCAGCCGCTCAGACGCCGGTTCGTGAATGCTGCGCCAGCCGGGGATCACAATCGTACCGGCGTCTTCCAGCAGTTCCAGCCCGCCATCCACCACCAGCCGCACGCCACCTTGCGCGCCGAAAGTCCCTTCTTCTACCGACGCGACGGCTAACTCGTACAGCGGTTCGCCCGTGAGTTCATCGGCACGGCCAAAGGCTTCGACGGCGATGCCAAACTCGAAGGTACACAGACATTCATAAGCCAGCAGCACCAGTCGCCGGTTGGGCGCAGCGGGATGGCGGGAGGAAGACATCAGCGGCAGATCAACTTTTTGCATGAAAGGATAACCCTCAGGTTGGCACGATCTTGACGATACATGGCATACCGGCAGATTTCTACTCTGACGCCAATCTTCCATGCTATGCGTCTCTTATCCCCGCAGGATTTAATCATGAAAAACACACTCGCACTGATGGCGGTTTGTCTGGCCGCCCTGATGTCGGGGCTGGAAATTTCCAGCGTCCCCGTATTATCACCGGTACTCGAACAGGAACTGCATGCCAGTTTCCGCGAGCTTCAGTGGATCATGAACGCTTACACGCTCGCCTGCACCACGGTACTGATGGCGACCGGTACGCTGGCAGACCGCTATGGACGGAAACGTGTTTTTATCATCAGCATTACAGCGTTCGGGCTGACCTCGCTGATGTGCGGTCTCGCCGGTAGCGCGCAATGGCTTATCGCAGGACGTTTTCTTCAGGGACTGAGCGGCGGCGCAATGCTGACCTGCCTGATTGCGATCCTTTCCTCGCAGTTTCCGCAAGGGAAAGCGCGCAGTCAGGCGTTTGCCGCATGGGGGATTACGTTTGGTTTCGGGTTAGGGTTCGGCCCGATCATCGGCGGCACGCTGGTCGCCTGGCTGAGCTGGCGATGGGTGTTTCTGATCCACGTTGTTATCGCCGTACTGACCCTGATTCTGGCGCTGAAAAACGTGGTGGAATCCCGTGACGGACAGGCTAAAAAACTGGATCTGGGGGGATTGATTACCCTTTCGGTCACGGTCTTGGGCGCGACGTTCCTCATTACTCAGGGCAGCAGTCTGGGCTGGAGCAGTGTTACAGCAGGCGCTGTTCTGCTGGCTACCGCCGTCAGCGCGGTGATGTTCATCTGCATTGAAAAACGCCATCCGCACCCGATGTTTGATTTTTCGGTCTTCCGCGTCCGGGCATTTTCTGGTGCGCTGATGGGGTCGGTAGGGATGAATTTCAGCTTCTGGCCGCTGATGATTTATCTGCCGGTGTATTATCAGGGCGGGTTGGGTTATGGCAGTGTCGCTACCGGTATGGCACTGCTGGCTTATACGTTACCCACGTTGCTGATGCCACCGCTCGGTGAAAAACTGACAACACGTTTTGGCGCGTCACGTCTGATCCCGCTGGGATTATTCACAATAGGCGCAGGTTTTATGCTGATGCAAATCGCCGTCGTTCATCACCTTAGCCTATTGCCGGGTGCGCTGCTGGCAGGCATTGCGCTGGGGCTGACCAATACACCGGTCACCAACACCACAACCGGCTCTGTTGCGGCCAACCGCGCGGGAATGGCGTCGGGGATTGATATCAGTGCGCGCCTGATTACCCTGGCGATCAACATTGCGCTCATGGGAAACCTGCTGGTGGCGGGAATTGCCGCGAGCCTGAAAAAAGTCATGCCCGCAGCAGGGGAATTATCTTCGCTGGCAGAACGTATTGCAGGCGGCTCAGCCATTGAACCCCTGCAAAGCGGACAGATTGCGCAGGCACTGACTGATGGCTTTGCAGGCATTCTGCTCTATGGCGCGGCAGGCGTCTGGGTACTGGCACTTCTCAGTTATTTGCTTTTTAACGGCAGGGGGCGGCGTAAAACGGTGTCTTGCGAGCCGTCCTGAGTTTACAAATCCGCGTTGCATATCGTGCAGCGCGTTTTTGCGTAATGTCTTCCATTTGTCTGAAAAATAATCATTTTCCCTGCGCATCTTTTTACTGAATATGGCGTGATAGCCCTGCGGGACGGGGCTTCACGGAAATAGTCGTGATGCAAAATGATAATTTGATTAAGTACGACAACTGGCGTACATTGAGGGCTCATGAGTTTCAGAGAGATCAAATGGAAGGTGATCGAATGTTTGAGGAATGGAAATATTGAATTTGAGGCAAGACGCGGGATTCAGCTTAAGAATTTGTTAAGTACGGGTGACATCTCGCCCTTTGAAGTGGCTGCCTTAATCGGCAGGGCATCCGGAGATCATTATCAGGTTCGCCCCTACCATTTTGACAGCAGTATTGATGTCCACATCATCACCGTCAGTAGTGCCGGAGTACCCTGGTACATCAAGTGGTATTTTACAGAGCCCACCAGTGTTTTTATCAGCGTTCATCATTAAGGAAGAATATGATTATTTATAAAGTCGGGGACGAGAAAAAGGCGATGTGTGGTGTCTGTGAGGCTTTTCGCATTGTCAGCTATCAGCTGCGCGATGTGCCGTTTGATGACGGCAGCGGTATGGTGAAAAATATCATTGCGGGCGTATGTAAAACCTGCGACAGCGTTGCGGTGATCCCTTTTCAGTCTGTGCCTGCCATCAAAAAGCAGTTGCAGATACAACGCAAAGCCGTGGAAACCCGTGTGCCTGCGCACATGATTGATCTGCTGAACATGGCGAGTGCGGAATTGGGGGCAACCCCTGATTTCGTGCCGTTACTGCTCAAATATTATATTCATCAGCTGGCATCAAATCCTGAAGCGGCCCTGCGCCTGGTGACCTTGCTGACGTCCGAACTGGCGACCGGTCTGGCCAATAAGCGCCTTTCCCTGAAAGGGCGCGAGATCGGTAATGATATCGAAAAACTCAAATCCCTGTCCCAGATCGACAACACCACAGAGTTACTTAAAGGCGTGGTGCTGATGATTCATCACGACCTTCTGGTCAATCCGGATGCCCATCGCATCGCAGTTTTAAAGAGTTTTGTCGCCACCGTTGCCTGAACACTTCCCCCGAAAAAATTTGACCCCCATCACATAAAGTTCCTGTTCTTCCTGCCGATAACTGTTCCAGATAATTCTCATTTGAAAAGGAACAACATGTTTAACCGTATGAAAGTGGTCACGGGCATCGTGATCTTACTGGTGGTCTTCGGTGCTTTACAGTTGGTATCCGGTGGCCTGTTCTTTAAATCGTTAAAGACAGACAAAGATAATTTCACCACGTCTCAGCAAATCCGTTTACAACAGGCAGAATTTAACGCCAGCTGGATTTATCTGCTGCAAACCCGCAACACCCTGAACCGTGCGGGTATCCGTTTCATGCTCGACGCCAACCAGATGGGCAGCGGCGCAACGGTCAAAGAACTGATTGATACCGCCACCAAAGATCTGCAAATCGCCGATCAGCACTTTGCCAGTTATCAAAAAATCCCCGCTGATGCCAGCCAGAACCCGCAATTTGCCGCCGACGCCAAAAAGCAATATCAGGTGCTGCATGACGCGCTTTCGGAACTGATTGAGCTGATTGGTCTGGGGCGTATCAATGACTTCTTCGAACAACCGACTCAGCAGTATCAGGACAACTTCGAAAAAGCTTTCGTCACCTATATCGATCAGAACGACCGTCTGTATAACGAGGCGGTGAAAGTGAGCGAGAATTCCTTCACGCATGCCATATGGATGCTGGGTACCGTGTTGATTGTGCTGGCGATTTTCATCCTGCTGGCCTGGACTGGCGTGCAACGCATCCTGATCCATCCGCTGAAAAATATCGTCGATACCATCCGTAAAATTGCAACCGGTGATCTGACGCACGAAATAGTCGTGAAAAGCCGTAATGAAATCGGCCAGCTTGCCGATAGTCTCAAGTACATGCAGGACGAACTGATCCGCACGGTCTCTGGTGTACGTCATGGCGCTGATGCAATTTACAGCGGTGCGAGCGAGATCTCCGCAGGCAACAGTGATTTGTCTTCACGTACTGAACAGCAGGCGTCTGCGCTGGAAGAAACCGCCGCCAGTATGGAACAGCTGACCGCGACCGTGAAACAGAACGCCGAAAACGCCCGTCAGGCCAGCCAGCTGGCACTGAGCGCGTCCGAAACCGCACAGAAGGGCGGGAAAGTGGTAGCAAACGTGGTCGATACCATGAATGACATCGCCAGCAGCTCGAAAAAGATCACCGACATTACCGGTGTGATCGACGGGATTGCTTTCCAGACCAACATTCTGGCGCTGAACGCCGCCGTTGAAGCGGCGCGTGCCGGTGAGCAGGGCCGTGGATTTGCGGTCGTGGCCGGTGAAGTCCGTACCCTGGCGCAACGCAGCGCGCAGGCAGCAAAAGAAATTAAAGGGCTGATTGATGATTCTGTCAGCCGCATTAATACCGGTTCAGTGCTGGCGGAAAGTGCCGGTGAAACCATGCATGACATGGTGAATGCCGTTACGCGTGTGACTGACATTATGGGCGAAATCACCTCGGCATCGGATGAACAAAGCCGCGGGATTGAGCAGGTCGCACAAGCCATCACTGAAATGGATCGGGTGACGCAGCAGAACGCCTCACTGGTTGAAGAATCCGCGTCCGCTTCTGCGGCGCTGGAAGAGCAGGCGAGCCTGCTGACGCAATCAGTGGCCGTGTTTACGCTGAGCCAGACCGCAAATAACAACGTGCGCCAGAATCCGGCATCTTCGGCGAGGCTGTCTCTGTTGACTCCGAACCTTTCTGGTTCTAAAGCCGGTAAGGGTGGAGCGCAGGGAACAGATTTAACCGAAAACTGGGAAACCTTCTAAGCACGTACATAACATCGCGACCCGAAAGAGTCAGGTTTGCCGTTAACGCAAAGGCAGTCCCGAGTATGTAGGGTATAAGAATAAAGGTGCCGGTCTGGGCTGGCACCTAATGAGGTTATCCATGTTTAAGCACATCCGTGTGTCCACCTGCATGTTTTTGTTATTGATAGTGTTCTTTGTTATGCAACTGGTTAACAGCGGGTTATCGCTGCAGGCCGCCCACACGGATAAATTGAATTTTGAGCAGATATCCAACACCGCTGAACAGCGTGATGCGCTCAGCCAGTCCTGGTCTTATCTGTTGCAGACCCGTAATACCCTTAACCGCGCGGCAACGCGTCTGGCGCTGAAACAGCCCCAGGAAAACATCACTCAGCTGATGTCGGATGCCAAAGCCAGCCTGAAAAAGGCCGAAGACGCTTACGCTGCATTTCTGGCTCTGCCCCGCAGAACAGAAAAAGCGGTGGCACTGACCGCTGTGAACAAGGCGAGTTATCAGCAACTGCACGATATGTTGCAGACGCTGACTGAGCTGCTGTCCAGCGGCGACATGAACGGTTTTCTGAACGGCCCGGCGCAAAAGTATCAGGATCAGTTCCAGAAAGATGTCGGTGATTACACTGCCTACGTCAGTGCCCGCTTCGGGGAAGCGCAAACGCAAACCGCAGCGTCTTACCAGAATGTCATGATCAACACCTCCGTCGCCCTTGTTCTGCTGATTGCCCTGACGGTACTGGCGCTGGTGGTGACCCGCCGCATTCTGTTTACTCCGCTGACCATTATGCGCGGACATTTTGACCGCATCGGGGCCGGTGATATCTCTTCGCCCATCGTTGCAGAAGGGCGCTACGAAATTAAAGTCATGCTGGAAAGCCTGCAGCAGATGCAAACGTCGCTGGCAGACACCGTCCGCACCGTGCGTCACGGCGCTGACACCATGTTCTCCGGCCTGAAAGGGATCGCGGCGGGCAACACTGATTTGTCTTCACGGACTGAACAGCAGGCGTCGGCGCTGGAAGAAACCGCAGCGAGCATGGAACAACTGACCGCCACAGTGAAACAGAATGCCGAGAATGCCCGTCAGGCCACGCAACTGGCACGCGATGCGTCGAATACCGCAGAAAAAGGCGGTGAACTGACCGGCAACGTGGTGAAAACCATGAATGATATTGCAGGCAGCTCGAAGAAAATCAGCGCAATCACCAGCGTCATTGATGGCATTGCGTTCCAGACCAACATTCTGGCACTGAACGCGGCGGTTGAAGCGGCACGTGCCGGTGAGCAGGGCCGTGGATTTGCGGTCGTGGCCGGTGAAGTACGAACCCTGGCACAACGCAGCGCACAGGCCGCGAAAGAAATCAAAGCACTGATAGATGAATCTGTCAGCCGCGTCAGTCAGGGTTCCCAACTGGTTGAATCCGCCGGAAATACCATGGATGACATCGTTCGTGCTGTCACCCGCGTAACTGACATCATGGGCGAAATCGCCTCGGCGTCTGACGAACAAAGTCGTGGCATCGAACAGGTATCGATTGCCGTGACCCAAATGGATCAGGTTACACAGCAAAACGCCACGCTGGTTCAGCAGGCCGCTTCTTCCACGCATGCGCTGGAAATCGAGTCTGAAAATCTGACCCGTGCGGTATCGGTGTTTCGCCTTGCCACCACTGACGGCGCAGGTCAACGCCGCAGCGGACTGGCTCAGGGCCTGACATCCCGCCAGGTGGCCCAACCCGCATTACTTCCGGCAACCGCAGGCGCGGTATCGGCAGATAACTGGGAAACATTCTGATACCAGATGAAGAGTGAATTGGGTACCCGTTACACCACCTGTCCCTCTAATGGAGCTGCACCATGAATCAACCAGGCTCGCCAATGAGTGCTGATAACACTTCGATCATGGCACAGATGATCCAGCGTTTACCGCTGTCCGATACCCATTTTCGCCGGATAAGTGAGCTTATCTATCAGCGCGCGGGTATTGTGCTGGCGGATCACAAACGCGAAATGGTCTACAACCGCCTGGTCCGGCGGTTGCGGATACTCGGGCTTAATGATTTCACCAGCTATATGGCGCTGCTGGAAAACGACAGCAACAGTCCGGAATGGCAGGCGTTTATTAATGCGCTGACCACCAACCTGACGGCGTTTTTCCGCGAAGCGCATCACTTTCCGATCCTGGCAGAACATGCCCGTTCGCGTCCGAACAGTTACAGCGTCTGGAGCACGGCAGCCTCGACCGGCGAAGAACCCTATTCCATCGCCATGACGCTGAGTGAAGCGCTGGGGCCGCGGATGGCAAGCTGCCGCATTCAGGCCAGTGATATCGATACGCAGGTGCTTGAGAAAGCCACCGCCGGGGTTTACCGCCTCGAAGAACTGCGCACGCTCAGCCCGCAGCAGTTACAGAAATTTTTCCTCAAAGGCACAGGCCCGCACAGTGGCCTGGTGCGTGTGCGTCCCGAACTGGCGCAGATGGTGGCTTTCCAGCAACTGAATCTGCTGGCGAACCAGTGGCAGCTGAACGGTCCGTTTGATGCAATTTTCTGCCGTAATGTGATGATTTATTTCGATAAAGAAACGCAGGAGAAAATTTTACGCCGATTTGTTCCGTTACTTAAACCGGGTGGCCTGATGTTTGCCGGACACTCCGAAAACTTCAGCCAAATCAGCCGGGAATTTTATTTGCGCGGTCAGACTGTCTATGGCCTCGCCAAGGAGAGGTAATGAATAAAATCAGAGTGTTGAGCGTCGATGACTCGGCGTTAATGCGTCAGCTGATGACGGAAATCATCAACAGCCATCCGGATATGGAAATGGTCGCGACCGCCCCCGATCCGCTGGTGGCGCGTGATCTCATCAAGAAATTTAACCCGGACGTGCTGACGCTGGATGTTGAAATGCCGCGTATGGACGGCCTGGATTTTCTCGAAAAGCTGATGCGTCTGCGTCCGATGCCGGTGGTGATGGTCTCCTCACTGACCGGCAAAGGCTCGGAAATTACCCTGCGTGCACTGGAGCTTGGCGCGATTGACTTTGTGACCAAACCGCAACTGGGTATCCGTGAAGGTATGCTGGCCTACAGCGAGATGATTGCCGATAAAATCCGCACGGCCTCAAAAGCGCGTCTGAACAAAAGCGTCAACATTGATCAGCCGCGTATTCTCAGCCATACGCCGCTGCTGAGCAGTGAAAAACTGATTGCCATCGGCTCATCAACGGGCGGCACAGAGGCTATCCGCCACGTGCTGCAACCGCTGCCGCCGACCTGTCCGGCGCTGATGATTACCCAGCATATGCCACCGGGTTTCACCCGTTCTTTCGCCGACCGTCTGAACAAGTTATGTCAGATCACGGTGAAAGAAGCGGAAGACGGAGAGCGTGTTTTGCCGGGCCATGCGTATATCGCACCGGGTGACAGACATATGGAACTCACGCGCAGTGGCGCCAACTACCAGGTTAAGTTGAACGACGGTCCGGCGGTGAACCGCCATCGTCCGTCGGTCGACGTTTTATTCCGTTCGGTGGCGCAGTTTGCCGGACGCAATGCCGTTGGGGTGATCCTGACGGGAATGGGCAATGACGGCGCCGCCGGCATGCTTGAGATGCACCGGGCAGGGGCTTACACCCTTGCACAAAACGAAGCCAGTTGTGTGGTGTTCGGTATGCCCCGTGAGGCTATCGCCACCGGTGGCGTAAACGAAGTGGTGGATCTCAGCCAAATCAGCCAGCGGATGCTGGCGCAAATATCAGCCGGTCAGGCATTACGTATTTAATTTTTCAGCCTTGTGCTGGGTAGCAAACCTTAGGAGTAGATAAAACATGGCCGATCCAAATCTGAGATTTCTGGTAGTAGACGATTTCTCTACCATGCGTCGTATCGTGCGCAACCTGCTGAAAGAGCTGGGCTTCAACAACGTTGAAGAAGCAGAAGACGGTGTTGATGCGCTGAACAAACTGCGCGCCGGGGGTTTTGACTTCGTGGTATCCGACTGGAACATGCCCAACATGGACGGTCTGGATCTGCTGAAAACCATCCGTGCTGACGCTGCGCTGGGCAAGTTGCCGGTGCTGATGGTAACCGCAGAAGCGAAGAAAGAAAACATCGTCGCCGCCGCACAGGCCGGGGCCAGTGGTTATGTGGTTAAACCCTTTACCGCCGCCACGCTGGAAGAAAAACTGGGCAAAATCTTCGAAAAACTGGGCATGTAGGAGTCCGTATATGGCAGAGATACCAATGCCTGCAAATGATGCAGCAACCGCGGGCGAAATTATCGCCCGCATTGGGCAACTGACCCGTATGTTGCGTGACAGCATGCGTGAACTTGGTCTGGATCAGGCCATTGCTCAGGCAGCCGAAGCAATTCCGGATGCCCGCGATCGTCTTGATTATGTTGTCACCATGACGGCTCAGGCGGCTGAACGCGCCCTGAACTGTGTTGAGGCTGCGCAGCCTCGTCAGAACAAACTTGAATCTGCCGCGAAGAAACTTGATAAGCGTTGGGATGAATGGTTTGAAAATCCGATTGAATTATCGGATGCCCGCGAGCTGGTCACGGACACCCGCAGCTACCTGAAAGAAATCCCTGAGCACACCAGTTTTACCAATGCTCAGTTGATGGAAATCATGATGGCACAGGATTTCCAGGATCTGACCGGTCAGGTCATTAAACGCATGATGACCGTGGTACAGGAAATCGAAAATCAGCTGTTAATGGTGCTGATGGAAAATATTCCTGAACAACAGGCTAAAGCGAAGCGCGAAAACGACAGCCTGCTGAACGGCCCGCAACTCGATTCCAACGGTGTCGGTGTTGTGGCCTCACAAGAACAGGTAGACGATCTGCTGGATTCATTAGGTTTTTGATGTGCCAGCACGTCAGCAATAAACACCTCTCCGTCTCGCACTGAGGGGTGTTTTCCTTATCTGGAATTTTTACAAATAAATTCATCTGCTGAATAGCCGCCATTTTTCCTCTCTAATTCACCAATAAGACTTCGCCGCTTTTGTCATGCTATCCCTGCGTCATTGAATCTGTAGCGTCGTTCGTTCACCCGAATCACTGACTCATATCAGCTCATCGGGATCCTCTCGCTTGCTGCCTTGCTACAACTCCAGTGACGTTGGGAGTTTGCATGAAATTGTGCCCGTCGTGTTTTACATGCCGGGTAAACCCTGACAGGAACCGCCGGTGGCTGAAGAAAGCGATCTCGAAAAAAGTGAGGCCCCCACCGCACACCGGCTTGAAAAAGCGCGTGAGGAAGGGCAGATACCGCGCTCGCGCGAACTGACCTCAATTCTGATGCTGGGAGGCGGCTTAACGCTGCTGTGGATGTCGGGCGAATCTATGGCGCGGCAGCTTGGCGTGATGATTTCGCAAGGTCTTAAGTTTGATCACGGCATGGTCAGCGATGACCGGCAGGTTTTGCAGCAGATGGCGACGCTGCTGGGCCGCGCAGTCTGGGCATTATTGCCGGTGATCGGCGGCCTGATTTTGATCGCACTCGCCGCGCCGCTGTTACTCGGCGGCCTGATGTTCAGCGGTAAATCCTTTGAGTTCAAGTTCAGCCGTATGGATCCGATTGCCGGTTTGAAACGTTTATTTTCCGGTCAGGTGCTGGCGGAGCTGCTGAAAGCCGTTCTTAAAGCCTTGCTGGTCGGCACCGTCGCCGGGTTGTATTTGTGGCATAAATGGCCGGACATGATGCGCCTCATGGCGCAACCGACCATTCCGGCGCTGGGTGAAGCACTGAACATGGTGGTGTTCTGCGGGCTGATGGTGGTACTGGGATTAACGCCGATGGTGGGTTTCGACGTGTTCTGGCAAATCTGGAGCAACCTGAAAAAGCTGCGCATGAGCAAGCAGGATATCCGCGACGAACATAAAAGTCAGGAAGGTGACCCGCACGTTAAAGGGCGTATCCGCCAGCAGCAACGTGCGATGGCCAGGCGCCGCATGATGGCCGATGTGCCCAAAGCGGACGTTATCGTGACCAACCCGACGCACTACGCCGTTGCGCTGCAATACAGTGAAAACAAAATGAGTGCACCGAAAGTACTGGCGAAAGGCGCGGGAGACGTGGCGCTGCGTATCAGGGAACTCGGTGTCGAGCACAAAATTCCGATGCTGGAAGCGCCGCCTCTGGCGCGTGCGCTTTACCGGCACAGTGACATTGGTCAGCAAATTCCGGCGACGCTGTATGCCGCCGTGGCTGAAGTTCTGGCCTGGGTTTATCAGCTGAAACGCTGGAAGCGCGAAGGCGGGCTGATCCCGAAAAAACCTCAACATTTACCAGTCCCTGAAGGTCTGGATTTTGCAGCAGGAGAGAGTGATACCCATGGCTAATCTGGCCGCGATACTGCGTTTACCCGCCAACTTTAAGTCCGGACAATGGCAGGTACTGGCAGGCCCAATTCTTATCCTGATCATCCTGTCGATGATGGTGTTGCCGTTACCACCGTTCATCCTTGACCTGCTGTTCACCTTTAACATTGCGTTATCCATCATGGTGTTGCTGGTGGCAATGTTTACCCAGCGCACGCTGGATTTCGCGGCATTCCCGACCATTCTGCTGTTTTCCACCTTATTACGTCTGTCGCTGAACGTTGCCTCAACCCGTGTGATCCTGCTGGAAGGGCATACCGGCGGCGCGGCCGCGGGGCGGGTGATTGAAGCCTTCGGTCACTTCCTGGTCGGCGGCAACTTCGCCATCGGTATCGTGGTGTTTATCATCCTGGTGCTGATCAACTTCATGGTTATCACCAAAGGTGCCGGGCGTATTGCCGAAGTGGGCGCGCGTTTTGTGCTTGACGGGATGCCCGGCAAACAGATGGCGATTGACGCGGATCTGAACGCCGGTCTGATTGGCGAAGACGAAGCGAAAAAACGCCGCAGCGACGTGACGCAGGAAGCGGACTTCTACGGTTCAATGGACGGTGCAAGTAAATTCGTGCGGGGTGACGCCGTTGCCGGTCTGATGATCATGATCATCAACGTCGTCGGCGGCCTGCTGGTGGGTGTGTTGCAACACGGTATGGATCTCGGCCATGCGGCTGAAAGTTATACGCTGCTGACCATCGGTGACGGTCTGGTTGCGCAGATCCCGGCGCTGGTTATCTCTACTGCAGCCGGTGTTATCGTCACCCGCGTCGGCACCAATGAAGACGTCGGCGAGCAGATGGTGACCCAGTTGTTCCGCAATCCGCGCGTCATGATGCTGAGTGCCGGTGTTCTGGGGTTACTCGGTATGGTGCCGGGCATGCCGAACTTTGTCTTCCTGATGTTCACCGCCGGGCTGCTGGCGCTGGCGTGGTGGACTCGCGGTCAGGAGCTGAAAAAACCGGCCACCGCAGCGGCCGCACCGGCCGTGGCAGACAACGGTAAACAAATGGTAGAAGCCAGCTGGCAGGACGTTCAGCTTGAAGACCCGCTGGGTATGGAAGTGGGCTACCGTCTGATCCCGATGGTGGACTTCGCCCAAAACGGCGAGCTGCTGGGACGTATCCGCAGTATCCGTAAAAAATTCGCACAGGAAATGGGCTATCTGCCGCCGGTTATTCATATTCGCGATAACCTCGAACTGCCGCCAGCGGGCTACCGTATCCTGATGAAAGGCGTGGAAATCGGCACGGGTGCGGCGCATCCGGGCCGCTGGATGGCGATCAACCCGGGCAGCGCGATTGGCGAATTGCCAGGCGAAGCGACGGTTGATCCTGCATTCGGGCTGGCGGCGGTCTGGATTGAACCTGCTATGCGTGAGCAGGCGCAAATTCAGGGTTATACCGTGGTGGAAGCCAGTACCGTGGTCGCAACGCATCTGAATCACCTGATCAGCATGCACGCCAAAGAGCTGTTTGGCCGTCAGGAAACGCAGGAACTGATGGAACGTGTCACCAAAGAAATGCCGAAGCTGACGGAAGATTTCATTCCGGGCATCATTTCCCTGACCAATATGCACAAAGTGTTGCAGAACCTGTTATCTGAACGCGTTTCGATCCGCGATATGCGCACCATTGTTGAAACACTGGCGGAATATGCCCCGAACCAGCCGGATCCTAACGAACTGACGTCCGTGGTGCGTGTTGCGCTCGGCAGGGCGATTACCCAGCAGTGGTTCCCGGGCAGCGGTGAAGTGCAGGTTATCGGACTGGATACCTCCCTGGAACGTCTGTTGTTACAGGCGCTGCAAAGCGGCGGTGGTCTGGAACCGGGTCTGGCTGAACGTTTGCTGACCCAGTCCGAGGCGGCATTACAACGTCAGGATATGCTCAGTGCGCCACCGGTTCTGCTGGTGAATCACGCACTGCGTCCGCTGTTGTCACGCTTCCTGCGCCGTTCACTGCCCAATATCGTCGTGATGTCGAATCTGGAAATGAGCGACAGCCGCCAGATCCGCATGACCGCCACCATCGGCGGTGAATAACATGCGCCGCGCCACACTGTTGTTGCTGACCACACTGAGCCTGCCCGCGCTGGCCGCGTCCGGTTCATGGTCTGATACCCAGCGCGGCGTGGTGCTGCAAAACCGTGGCGTGATGATGTCGTCGGGCGCGTTAGCACCGCCGGCATCCGCGCCCGTGCGCAGTTCAGGTTCTGCAACCATCACAACCCTAAGCTGGAAATATGAAGTGCTCGGCGCAAGACCCGCCGGTTTACAGGTCAGACTCTGCAACACCATGAATCACTGCATCAATCTGGACGCCGAAGGCGGGGTGACAAAATCGTTTTACGGCCAGTCCGCCACTTCACCATTAAGACTGGTTTATTTTGTCCCCGGCGCTGGCGCAATGAATACGCCGCTGCGGGTGATCAGTAATGAAGTGATCGTGAACTATAAGTAAGCCCTCCACCGGCTCTAGTAATCCCTGAAAACCTTCCGGACGCCGTCTCCCATTCTCAATGTTTGCCCATTTTATCTGTATGGATGTTCAGCTATCACCGGAACTCATCTGGCCGGGTCGCTACACCAGGATCACCTGTAACTGAGAACGGCTCCCTCCCCTGCGAAGGGGAGGGTTGGGGTGGGGTATTAAATAAAAATCAATATGTTGAAGTTTGCACTGACTAGGTGTTAGCCCTTAAAACCCCCTCCCAACCTCCCCCTTCGCAGGGGGAAATATCACACTTGCAGGCCATTGCACACCATTGCATCATCGGTATAACCAATTGTTTTTAAAGTGATTTAGTGTTGCTTGCGCTGGCGTGCAATTGCTAGACAGCGCACATCAAACCGGATATAAAACCGGATATCAACTTACTCGAAAGGATATCCGAATCATGCCGATCACAGACACTAAAGCCCGCACCTTTTTCTTTAAAGATACCTTCATCTTTTTTCATCAAAAAAAATAATAATGAGCAATTAAGAAAATGAAGATAATTGCGGATATTATAATCAAAGAAACTTCAATCATTCCCCATAATTTAAACTTACTTGTATTTATAAAATCATGCCAAAAATAAAAATCCTTTTTGATCAGACGATTTTCTTTCCTTAAAAAAAGTGGGAAGTAAACATAGGATATTTTTTCAACCGGGACACTTATATATACAATATTAAAATTGAAATATTTAAATGACATAACTCCGGGGGGGGGATGTTATGTTTCTTTTTGTATTCATTACATAGTTCTTTATAACGTCTTTCATTGAAAAATGTTACTACCAACTCTAATATTATTACTAATATAAGTAGTAAGAATGTAATCATATCAATGACGTTTTTATCACTCACTATAGAATGCCTCATACAGAGCTTGCCCGGCACTACTACCGAGGTCTTGCCCTACCGATCCTAAAACCTCTCCCCCGGCTAACCCTCCTGTCACTGCTACAGCAGAACATAACAACGCTCCTGCACCACCAATTTCACTTGTAAGCAAACCCAGCCCCCACACACAGGCCGCCCCTGATAATCGAGCACCTATTATCCCACCGAATAATCCGCCAGTTTGAGAACCAGCAAATTTACTGTACTCAACAACTGTCATTTTCTTACACTCTGACTCTCTACCAACTGTACAAGCATCATAAATAGTATTAGTCGTGTTTGCAAAATCTAAGGTGATACCAACATATCCCAATTTTTTCATTGCTTTAATCAGCTTCGCTGATTTTTCAATATACGTTGCATAACCTTCTATCTCTGTTACGCCAGTTTGCGACCAATGCCGCATTATGCTTCTACTTGATAGACCTAATGCCCGTCTAATGTCAGAATACTCATTCATACCCAATTTGTATTTCATGAAATTATTAAGCAACAAATTGAGCTTTTTGAAATGAATCTTCCTTTGGGTATAGAATTGCTCACCAATTAATGCACCTCTTGTAATATAAGCATTCTTGTAAGTTTCTTGTATTTCTTTTAATACCTTTTCAATTTCTTCAAAATATTTTCCGCCGACTTCTGATGCCATGCCAGTAATACCACTTCCAAAACCGGTGAAAGTATCTATTGTATCTTTGTGTTTATGTAAGAAACTGGCTTCATCCATAGTTAAATCACTTAATGCTGTATCAACTTTTGCTTTTGCTTTCTTCAAAGTTTCGATTTGGTTTGGATCTTGTTTCTCAGGATCAACTAACAAAAGAATAGAAGCGGGTTTGATTGGTCCGCTGCCGTTGAGTGTATCGTATAATTCTCTTGCACCTGCTACAGGGTTATAAAATAAATAGTCACCAAAATCTTTTACATTCGCAGGTAAATCAACAATACAGAATCCAGCATCCACCGGTTCGCGTGGTGGTATATCCTCTTTTAGAGGGGAAGCTGGTGCCGATTCTGGTTTAGTTTCAGTAACCATCTGTTTCTTTGCCGCCTGTGCGTGTTGCTCAGGTTCATTGTCAGTGGTTTTCTGTGACGCCATTTTCGGCGCTTCAGGATAGTAACTGGATGAAAATTCACTTGCGAATAATCTCGCCTTACAAGGGCAACTACTAGAACTCTCAAGCGTACCGATGCAGGGCAGACCGTCGCTTGTATAGTTATGAATTCCACCTAATAAGATAAACACACCTTCATTTTTACCGCATGTAACTTTGTCACCAAGTCGAGCTAAATTTAAACCGTGGTGTATAATACGACTTGTTGCACTTACTACTTTTCCGCCGCATGAGGTTTTATCACCCAGCCGTATAAAATATCCAATAGCCATTTTTATTTCCTTCTAGTTAAATGAAATTATCCATTTTTGTTTGTCTATTGAATAATGTGATATGCAGTCACAGTCATTAACTTTATCTATTTTTGATAGGTTCATTTTCTTTATAGCTTCTAACGCTATATTCATAAGCAATGAATTATCCATTAAATTCTGTTTTTTGATGCTTTCGCAATAGTTTTGGTAACATTGCTCCCAATAAAAATTAATTTCATCAAAATACGACTTATTAAATTTAAGCGTTATGGGTGATAATGCAGACATTTCCTTTTCAATTGTAAAACTCTGTATAAAACTTCGGATTTTCAAATTATCGTTTTTAAATAATAGGCATTCTTTATTATCTATACTGAAACAGAATGCTATATGGATGTGATATTTTGCTGTGATTGATGCAACATCGATCATCATTTCTGTAACGCTGACATCATTAAACGAATATACATTCCAAGATTCACCAGAGCTTTTGTTTAGTACAAAAGCACATATTAGAGCGTCAAGTTTTGAAGTGAATAAAAGCAGCCCGTTTTTATCGGGCGTCAGGCCAGTTGACCAAACCGGTTCCAGCCAGTGAATGCCATTCTCTCTTACAGATATCTTTGAGACTACGTACATATCAAGAGGGGCAAGATGGAAATGATCACCGGGAGCATAGAAGTAGAGACGCTTTGTCGTGTGAGGCATAATGATTACCGTTTCGTTGAGAAAACGATAATATACACCTGCATTTTATGTGGAAATAATGTCAAATTTCAATGAATTCAATGAGTAAAATTTATCCAGTGAATTGTAGTTTTGAATAACGCTTGAACTATTTGTGCTCTTTTCTTCACAACAGAAATTAGTTTGTATAAGATTTATTTGCTGGATAAAAAACAGGATATAAATTCATAATAGAAAATTAATATCGTTAATATTCAATATGATGTGTAGGCTATCCTCCCCCTTCGCAGGGGGAGGAGCCAGGCAAACCGCGCTGACAACTTATCTGAACCGGGGGCAGGGCAAAGCCCAGCAGGCAAGCCATTCTGCTCATCAGACGGGTGGAAACAGATCGGGATAAATCAGAAGTCTGGCTAATCTGACAGAGGTATCAGCAGAGGTCGGGATGTGAATCGCGGGGGAAATACGAATACGGAGGGGAAACCGTTCCCCTCGTCTGGCGTTAAACGGAGATCTTCCTGACGGTTTGCCCCGATACGGTTTCCTGCCCGTTCGGTCCGTAGAATTTCTGCGTCTGACTGGCGTTAAGGATCGCCAGCGCCTCGGTGTTATAGGCGATTTGTTTGCCCAGTAACATGCCGTTGTGACGATTTATCTGACTCAGCCTGGCGGTCATTTGCACAATATCTTGCCACATCGCGGCGATTTCCGGCTGACTCTGCCCTTGTGGATCTGAGTAGGGTGCGGTTTGTCTGAGGCGTTCGTCATGCTGACGACGCTGTTTATCAAGATAGTCTACCGTGGCTAACAATGAACTTTTCTGCTCGGTTATATGCTGCAAGGCTGCACCATTTACGCGGCCTGAGCACAGTATCGTTTGTTCGTGATTAATCACCTGATCCAGCGCTTGCAACGTTTCAACCAAGGTAGTCATGGTCTTGATAAAGTTCTTCATCGGGCCTTATTACCTTCCAACTTTTTGTCTTCACACTGAGGTCTTCAGCTTAAAGACCTTTGAGATAATCCTGCGTGTCCTGTAACAAAGCATCAGCGATTTTGCCGGTATCCATCGTCAGTTTACCGTCGCGGATAGCTTGTTTCAGTTCTTCGACACGTGCCGTGTTAATGTCCTGCGCACTTGACTGAGTCAGAGATGCCTGTGCTGAACTCAGGGTCACCGCCGTACCGCTGGTGGTGGTGCCAGAAACAGTGCCTTCTTTACGCGTGTTCTGTACTGAAGCTTCAGACGGTTCGCGTTGCTGGATCGAGGTTAAAGGTGAAACACCTTGAGTACGATCGATAGCCATAAATTTCTTCTCCAGTATGGGGATCAGGGTTTTGAACATCTCATGAAAACCCTTAAAAATGCCGTCGCGGACGACTCTGATACGTGTGTTATCGACATGTGGCGAAATAACTTTAGCTTTTATTGCAGCTTTTTGCAGAACAACGGCTGCACTTTAGGATTATATCGTCACTGTCACAGACCCATCTGAGCCTACTGTTCCGTTCACAATTGCACCTGACGGCATTCTGATCCGCACTGATTCATTCGCTGCAGCATTGTTCATCGCCTTACCGGCACTCGATACATTAAAACCACTGCCTGTTGCCTGAACCTGAACTTCCTGCCCCGCATGCACCATCCACGGACGGCGCAGCATGGATAAGGTTAACGGCTGGCCGATGCTGATGTTTCGCAGCGTGATGCCATTCACCGCCTGTTGACTGTCAAGAATGGTTTTCGGTGGCAGCAGATCCAGTCGCCCGGTTTTTTGTTGCATATCGGTTTGTGTCAGGTGAGCGCCCGCTGGCACGTTCTTCGCCGCCACCCAGTACGTTCCGCTGACCTGCACTTTGGTCTGTACGTAACTTTTCTTGCCGTTACAGTTCACCGCCACGGAGACATTGCCCCAGGTGCGACTGTTCGGTGAAAGCATAAATTGTGGTGATAAACATTGGGGCTGACGCGCCGCCGGGGTGTTCACGACCACGGTCACCTGCATTCCGCTTTCAGCATATTGCTGGCGGAAGAACTGCTGAATTTGCGAGGACAGCAGTGTATCGCTATTGGACGAGGCAGGCACGCTTTTGACTTGCACTGGCAAAGACTGCGCATAGCTCACAGCACCAGACGTCGCACCGGTCATGATGCAGCCCAGCGTAATGCCTGTACGACATATTTTCAGCATGTTCATTCGCGTTTTACCTTTGTGCCAACCTACTACTGGCCACAAGTCTACGCTCACTTTGCAATTCCTAAAGGGACAAATAGCGCCCGATTTCATGCTTATTCAGACGATAGCCAGTTGACACTCGCATTTATGCTGTCGACTCCAAAATCTCACTTTGCGGAGGGCGCATGCTCGACAAATTGAACGCCGCACTACAGTTCCAACAGGAAGCGCTCAACCTGCGCGCCCAGCGGCAAGAAATTCTTTCAGCCAATATCGCTAACGCCGACACCCCAGGGTATCAGGCGCGCGATATCGATTTTGCCAGTCAGTTGCAGAAGGTGATGGAGCAGGGGCGTGCAAGCGGCAGCGGCATCTCCTTGTCTCTGACGTCTGACCGCCATATCCCGGCGTCCAACGTACAGCCTGCAGATATGGATCTGATGTACCGGATCCCTGACCAGCCATCGGCAGATGGCAACACGGTCGATATGGACCGTGAACGTACCAATTTTGCGGATAACAGCGTGCGCTATCAGACCGATTTGACCGTTCTCGGCGGGCAAATCAAAGGGATGATGTCGGTGCTGCAAGGATAATAGCCCATGTCAATGCTTGGTATTTTTGATATCGCCGGTTCTGCGCTGGCCGCGCAGTCTCAGCGCCTGAACGTCAGCGCCAGTAACATGGCCAACGCCGACAGCGTCACCGGCCCGGATGGTAAGCCGTATAAAGCGAAGCAGGTGGTTTTCCAGGTGGATGCGGCACCGGGTCAGGAAACCGGCGGCGTGAAAGTGGCGCAGGTCGTTGATGACCCGGCACCCATGCGCATGGTGTATGAGCCGGGCAATCCGATGGCGGATGCAAAAGGCTATGTGCAGATGCCAAACGTAGATGTGGTCAGCGAAATGGTGAACACCATCTCCGCTTCCCGCAGTTATCAGGCCAACGTCGAAGTGCTTAACACCACCAAGTCGTTGATGATGAAAACCCTCACTCTGGGGCAATAGCGGAGCGAATCATGGCAATTACCACGTCGATTAATGACACCACTGATAACACCACGATCGCCAGCACCAGTTCCGGTGGTTCGTCCACAACCGGAACCAGTTCTGCGGATGATTTATCCAGCAGTTTCCTGACCCTGCTGGTCGCCCAGCTGAAAAACCAGGATCCCACCAATCCGATGGATAACAGTCAGCTGACCAGTCAGCTGGCACAAATCAGCACCGTCAGCGGGATTGAAAAACTCAATACCACGCTGGGCAGCATTTCCGGACAAATCACCAGTGGTTCATCTGTTCAGGCAAGTTCATTGATCGGTCACGGCGTGATGGTGTCCGGCAGCGCAATTCTGGTCGGCAGCGACACTGACGGCACTGTCAGCACCACGCCATTCGGATTTGAACTGGAAACGGCCTCCGATACCACCACCGCTACAGTCAGCGACGCCACCGGTAAAGTGGTGAAAACCATCACGCTGGGCTCCCAGACTGCCGGTGTGCACAGCTATACCTGGGACGGTACACAGGACGATGGCACCAAAGCACCGGATGGCAGCTACACCTTTAGCATCAATGCCCTGAACAATGGTCAGCAAATGGTGGCAACACCGCTGAACTATGCGCTGGTCAATGGTGTAACGACAGATTCAGCCGGGAATACCGCGTTGGATCTGGGCGTACGCGGAACCGCGAAAGTCGATTCTGTACGCCAGATTTTGTAAGTGAGTCACTCAGACCGCTCCCTCCCCTTCGCCGGGGCAGGAGCTAAAAACACTACACACAGTACAATGGAGCTAACATGAGCTTTTCCCAAGCAGTCAGCGGCCTGAGCGCGGCATCGACTAACCTCGATGTGATTGGTAACAACATTGCCAACTCCGCGACCGTCGGTTTTAAAACAGCCACCGCCTCTTTTGCCGATATGTTTGCCGGTTCCCAAACCGGTATGGGCGTTAAAGTCGCCGCTGTCACTCAGAACTTCAATGACGGTACGACCACCAACACCTCCCGCGGTCTGGATGTGGCCCTGAGCGGCAACGGTTTCTTCCGTCTGACGGACACCAGTGGCGCGGTTTATTACTCCCGCAATGGTCAGTTCTCACTGGATGCCAACCGTAATCTGGTGAACATGCAGGGTCTGAGTGTCACCGGTTTTCCGGCCACCGGCACCCCCCCGACTATCGCCGCAGGCGCACAGCCGGTTGCCCTGAACATCCCGACCACCCTGATGAGCGCGAAAGCCACCACGGTGGGTACGATGGTGGCCAACCTGAACTCAACGGATACGGCGATCCCGGCCGCCAAAACGTTCAGCAGCAGCGATGACACCAGCTACAACTACGTCAACAGCATCACCACCTATGACTCACAGGGTAATGCTCACGATAACAACGTCTACTTCGTGAAAACCTCTGCGAACAACTGGGATGTTTACGCGCAAGACGGCAGCGTCACAGGTTCAACAGCTGGCAAAATTGGTGCAATGCAATTTGATACCAGTGGTGCGCTGGTGAGTACCACTAACGCCGCAGGCGTCGCCAATGCCGGTCTGGCACTGACGTTGCCAATGAACACCGCGACTAACGGGACGGTGACGCCACAAACCGTTTCCCTGGATTTCACCGGCAGTATCCAGCAGAGCACCGGCAGCGACAGCATCGGTTCCCAGACTCAGGATGGTTATGCAGCGGGTCAGATGACCGGTTACACCATCAATGACGACGGCACAATCTCCGGCACTTACTCCAACAACAAAACCCAGTTACTGGGCCAGATTGTGCTGAGTAACTTCTCTAACCCGGAAGGTTTGAAATCTGAAGGCGACAACGTGTGGACGGCTACCGCGTCTTCCGGCCAGGCTGTGACCGGTATCGCGGGTCAGGGCGGTTTAGCGTCAATGACCAGCGGCGCGCTGGAATCTTCCAACGTCGATCTGAGTGCGGAACTGGTCAACATGATTGTTGCTCAGCGTAACTACCAGTCGAATGCGCAGACCATCAAAACTCAGGACTCCATCCTGAACACGCTGGTTAACCTGCGTTAATACGCGTTTTATCACCTGAGAACAGGGCAGCATTATGGATCACGCTATCTACACCGCAGGCGGCGCAGCCAGCCAGACGCTGGTTCAGCAGTCGGTGACGTCGAGTAACCTGGCTAACGCCAATACACCGGGCTTCCGCTCGCAGCTTTTAGCGATGCGCGCAGTGCCGGTAGACGGTGAAAGCCTGCAAACCCGCACGCTGGTCACGGCATCCACGCCGGGCGCAGATATGACGCAGGGCAAGCTGAACTACACCGGCCGTCCGCTGGATGTGGCTTTACAGCAGGACGGTTTCCTTGCGGTGCAGATGCCTGATGGCTCTGAAGCCTATACCCGTAACGGTGACATGCAAGTGTCACCGACTAACCAGCTGACCGTTCAGGGTCATCCGGTGATGGGGGATAACGGCCCGATTGAAGTTCCGCCGAATTCTCAGCTCACGGTTTCTGCGGACGGGACCATTGCCGTGCTTGAAGCCGGTGCTGACCCCAACACCATGGGCCAGCTCGGTAAGCTCAAGCTGGTGAAAGCGGCCAACAATGAAGTCACCCGTGGCGATGATGGTATGTTCCGGCCAACGCCGGCGACCGTTCAGGCACGGGGTGCGGCTTTACAGCCTGACCCGACTATTCACGTTATGCCCGGAACGCTTGAGGGCAGTAACGCGGATCCGGTTTCAACCATGGTTGACATGATCGCCAACGCCCGTCGCTTTGAGATGCAGATGAAAGTCATCCACAGCGTCGATGAAAATGAACAGAGTGCCAACAATCTGCTGTCAATGAGCTGATGATGGCAGAGGAGTAATGACATGATCCCATCGCTGTATATTGCGAAAACCGGTCTGGATGCCCAGCAGACCAATATGGATGTAATCGCCAACAACCTGGCGAACGTCAGCACCAACGGTTTTAAACGCCAGCGTGCGGTATTTGAAGACCTGCTTTACCAGACAGTCCGTCAGCCTGGTGCGCAGTCTTCTGAGCAAACCAACCTGCCATCCGGTTTACAGATTGGTACCGGTGTGCGTCCTGTTTCTACTGAGCGTTTGTTCTCGCAGGGCAACCTGTCGCAGACCAGCAACAGCAAAGACATTGCAGTCAAAGGGGAAGGTTTCTTCCAGGTTCAGTTGCCGGACGGCACGACGGCCTATACCCGTGACGGGTCTTTCCAGGTTGATCAGAACGGTCAGCTGGTGACCTCCAGTGGTTATCAGGTTATTCCTGCGATCACCGTTCCGGCGAATGCGCTGAGCATGACGGTCGGGCGTGACGGTATCGTGAGTGTGACCACGCAAGGTCAGACGGCGGCACAGCAGGTGGGGCAACTGACGCTGAGCACCTTCATCAACAACAGCGGCCTGGAATCACTCGGTGAAAACCTGTACCAGGAAACCCAAAGCTCCGGCGCACCAACCGAAAGCACTCCGGGTCTGAACGGCGCAGGTCTGCTGTATCAGGGTTATGTGGAAACCTCTAACGTCAACGTGGCGGAAGAACTGGTCAACATGATCCAGACCCAGCGTGCTTACGAAATTAACAGTAAAGCCGTGTCCACCTCGGACGAAATGCTACAGAAACTTTCCCAGCTGTAATGTTTGGCGGTTGATTGAAAACAAGAGGGCAGGGGCGGAAACGCTTCTGTCCTGAACCGGTTCAGATCCCTACCAGGTCGATTTTTTAAAGGCGATAACTGTGGTGACCAAAAAAAACACGTCGGTAATGACTTCTTCTAAAGACCGACCAGGCAAGCTGGTGCTGCCGCTGTTAATCACGTTACTGGCGAATGGCTGCGCGTATATGCCGCATACCCCGCTGGTACCCGGAGCAACCACAGCGACCCCTGCGCCTGCGGCACCGCCGGTTCCTAACGGTTCGATTTTCCAGTCAGTTCAGCCGATGAACTACGGTTATCAGCCTCTGTTTGAAGACCGCCGTCCACGCAATGTCGGCGACACGCTGACCATTGTCTTGCAGGAAAATGTCAGTGCAAGCAAAAGCTCCTCAGCGAACGCCAGCCGCAACGGCGCGACCAGCTTTGGCGCAGCGACAGCGCCACGTTATCTGGAAGGTCTGTTCGGTAATGCCCGTGCCGACCTCGATATGACCGGTGCCAACACCTTTGCCGGTAAAGGCGGCGCAGCGGCCAATAACACCTTCAGCGGCACCCTGACCGTGACGGTTGGGGAAGTGCTGGCAAACGGCAACCTGAAAGTTGTCGGAGAGAAACAAATCGAAATTAATCAGGGAACTGAATTTATCCGGTTCTCCGGTGTGGTCAACCCGCGCACCATCAGCGGTTCGAACGCCGTTATCTCCACGCAGGTGGCAGATGCACGCATCGAGTACGTCGGGAATGGCTACATCAATGAAGCGCAGAACATGGGCTGGTTGCAGCGGTTCTTCTTAAACTTATCGCCGTTATAACGAGGCAATCATGCGAAAACTCCTTTCCGGTATTCTCTGTCTGGCGATGTCCGCCCTGGTGGTACTGCCCGCATCCGCCGACCGTATTCGTGATCTGACGACGGTACAGGGTGTGCGTGATAACGCCCTGATCGGCTACGGGCTGGTGGTGGGTCTTGACGGTACCGGTGACCAGACCACACAAACACCTTTTACCACCCAGACGCTGACTAACATGTTGTCCCAGCTCGGTATCACGGTACCGGCAGGCACCAACATGCAGTTGAAAAACGTGGCAGCGGTGATGGTCACCGCCAAAATGCCGCCGTTTTCGCGTGCCGGTCAGGCCATCGATGTGGTGGTTTCATCCATGGGTAATGCCAAAAGTATTCGCGGCGGCACCTTGCTGATGACCCCGATGAAAGGGGTGGATAATCAGGTTTACGCACTGGCGCAGGGTAACGTGCTGGTCGGCGGTGCAGGCGCTTCCTCCGGTGGCAGCAGCGTGACAGTTAACCAGGTTTCAGGTGGGCGTATTACCGGCGGGGCAACCATTGAACGCGAATTGCCGAGTACGTTCGGCACCGAAGGCGTGATCAGCCTGCAACTTAACGACGAAGATTTCAACCTGGCGCAGCAGGTCAGTGACGCCATCAACCGTCAGGGAATGGGGGTGGCGTCAGCGCTGGATTCCCGCAATATTCAGGTGGTGGTGCCGCGTGGCAATACCTCTCAGGTGCGCATTCTGGCGCAGATCCAAAATATCGAAGTGAACGTCGGGCCGATGGATGCGAAAGTCATCATCAACTCCCGTACCGGTTCGGTGGTCATGAACCGCGATGTAACCCTGGATAACTGTGCGGTTGCACAGGGCAATCTGTCTGTGGTGGTCGATCGCCAGAACGATGTCAGCCAGCCGAATACGCCATTTGGCGGCGGTCAGACGGTAGTGACGCCGAACACCAATATTTCCGTACGCCAGTCCGGCGGGTCGATTCAGCAGGTACGCTCCAGTGCCAGCCTGAACAACGTTGTCCGTACCCTGAACGCGTTAGGCGCGACGCCTATCGATCTGATGTCCATTCTGCAGGCGATGAAAACAGCCGGATGCCTGCGTGCTGATTTGGAAATTATCTGATGAGCGATCTGATGTCGATGTCAGGGGCGGCGTATGACACGCAATCCCTTAACAAACTGAAGCGGGATGTGGCGCAGGATCCTCAGGCGCACATCAAAGAAGTGGCGAAGCAGTTTGAAGGGGTGTTCGTGCAGATGATGCTGAAAAGCATGCGTCAGGCACTGCCGCAAGGGGGGATTCTGGATAACGAATCCACCAAACTTTATACATCGATGTACGATCAGCAAATTGCTCAGGACATGTCCGACAAAGGGCTGGGCATGGCCGACATGATGGTCGAACAACTGACCGGTGGCAGCAAGCAACCGTCAGAACTGGCGGGAACGGTGCCGATGGCGCTGGACGGCGAAGTGCTGAAAACCATGCCGTTGCAGGCAATGGAACAGTATCTGCGCAAAGTCATTCCGACTGCGCCGGACCGCACCACCGGCGGCGCACCGTTGCCAGCCGACAGCGGACAGTTCGTTTCCAGCCTCACCATTCCGGCACAGGTCGCCAGTAAAGACAGCGGGATTTCGCATCAGCTGATCATGGCGCAGGCCGCGCTGGAATCTGGCTGGGGGCAGCGCGAGATCCCGACTGCCGACGGCAAACGCAGCTTCAACCTGTGCGGTATCAAAGCGGGCAGCAGCTGGGACGGTCCGACCACCCAAATCACCACCACGGAATATACCAGCGGCGTGGCGAAAAAAGTGCAGGCCAGTTTCCGCGTGTACGGCTCCTATGTGGAAGCCATCAGCGACTACATCAAATTGCTCACCAACAACCCGCGTTATGCGCAGGTTGCCTCGGCCAGTACTCCTGAACAAGCCGCGCATGCCTTGCAACGTGCAGGTTACGCGACCGACCCGAATTATGCCGACAAACTGGTGAGTGTGATCCAGAAAATCAAAGGCGCGGGCGAGCAGGCGGTGAAAGCCTATAGCCATGATTTAAAAGATATCTTCTAGACCCGCAAATCCTCGTTTTTTTTCTCAAGTTTTAGCGGTGCAGGCCGATAACACGATCAGAATGGGAAAAGGGGAAACCCCCGGCTCAGCTTCCTTAATTACACGGTGGTAAAAAGTCACCGGCAGCCAAAAGGTCACTCATGTCCAGTAGCTTAATTAATACCGCAATGAGCGGACTGAACGCAGCGCAGGCGGCGCTCAGTACCACCGGGAACAACATCGCTAACGTGAGTGTGGCCGGTTATAACCGCCAGACCGCCATTATTACGCAAAGTAATGGCATCTCTACTCCTGCCGGTTATATCGGCAACGGTGTGACGGTGACCGGTGTGAATCGTGAGTACAACTCTTTCGTGGTGAAGCAGCTTCTGGGTGCCAGCGCAACCGGCAGCGCGCTGTCAACGCAGCTTGATCAGGCCAGCTCTATCGATGACCTGCTCGGCGACAGTTCCACAGGTATCGATGCCACCATGTCGACCTTCTTTAAAGGCCTGCAAACGCTGACCAGCAATGCCAGCGACAGTGCGGCTCGTCAGGCAGTGCTGGGTGAGGCACAGGGTTTAACCGCGCAGTTCAACAGTTCAGCCAAATACCTGAACGACATGAATACCGCCGTTAACCAGCAAGTCACGCAGAATGTTGACCAGATCAACACCTATGCGTCGCAGATTGCCAAACTGAACAGTCAGATCACCGCGACGCGTGGCAGCACCGGACAGGAACCTAACGCCTTGCTCGATCAGCGTGACCAACTGGTCAGTCAGCTGAACAACGTCACCGGTGTGGTCGTGACCCAGCAGGACGGCGATACTTACAATATTTCATTCGCCAACGGCACGCCGCTGGTGAGCGGCGGCAACGCCAAAACGGTGGTTGCGATGCCGTCCAGTGCCGATCCTTCCAAACTGACGGTCGGCATGACCCAACCGGACGGTTCGGTTTCTGAAATTCAGGAAAGCCGTCTGACCACCGGTTCGCTCGGCGGCACGCTGGCTTTCCGTAAAGACAACCTGGAACCGGCCATTAACCAGCTCGGGCAACTGGCGCTGGCGCTGTCTGACAGCTTCAATACCACCAACAAAGCCGGTTTTGACCTCAACGGTGACGCGGGGACGGACTTCTTCTCCTTCACCGGCGCGACCACGGTCAGCAACACCAAAAATACCGGCAGCGCCCAACTGAGCGTGGCATATACCGACACGGCCGCGGTGAAAGCCAGCGATTACACCATGGCTTACAACGGCACCAGCTGGGATGTAACCCGCGTTTCCGACGGGGCAAAAATCACCCCGACGGCGGGCACCGACAGCAACGGTGATCCGACGATGAATTTCGATGGCTTGTCGGTTTCCGTCACCGGCACGCCGAATACCAATGACAGCATCACCATCAAAACGGTCAGCAATGTTGCGGGCAGCATGAATCTGGCTATCAGTGATTCTTCATTGATCGCCGCAGCGGGTGCGGCAGACAGCGGCGTGAGTGACAACACCAACGCGCAGAAACTGCTGAATCTGCAAACCGCGAAACTGGTGGAAGGTAAATCCACCCTGTCGGGCGCATACGCCAGCATGGTAAGTAACGTGGGTAACCAGGTTTCCACGCTGACCACCACCAGCACCTCACAGGCGAATATCGTCACGCAGCTCACCGCTCAACAGCAGTCTATCTCCGGGGTTAACCTCGATGAAGAATACGGCGATCTGCAACGTTACCAGCAATATTATCTGGCGAACGCGCAGGTCGTGCAGACGGCTTCGACGATATTCGACGCGATCATCAACATTCGCTGATCCCAGAACTGATAAGGAACTGATGCCATGCGTCTTAGTACCAATATGATTTACAACCAAAACATGAATGCGGTACTGGATGGTCAGAACCGTTTCCAGGCGACCGGTTTACAGTTGTCGACCGGCAGCAAAGTGAGCAAGCCTTCGGATGACCCGCTGGCGGCGTCGCAGGCGGTGCTGGTACGGCAGGCGCAATCGGAGAACAGCCAGTTTTCCGTGGCCCGTACCTTTGCTAACCAGAGTATGAGTCAGGAAGAGTCGATTTTAAGCAGCGTGACCTCGACCATTCAGGATGCACAGACGTTGATCGTTCAGGCCGGTGACGGTTCTTTAAGCGATGACGACCGTTCTTCTCTGGCGACTAAACTGGACAGCCTGAAATCGCAACTGGTGAACCTGGCGAACAGCACCGACGGTAACGGCCGCTTCATCTTCGCCGGTTACAAAAGTGATACTCCGCCTTATACGCAGGACGCCACAACGGGTGCGGTAACCTATTCCGGGGGCACGACGTCTATTACTCAGCAGGTTGATACCAGTCGTACCATGACCATCAACCATACCGGTAACCAGATTTTTAATGCCTTAACCGGTGATGCGAAAGCCGAACCGGACGGTTCTCCGAGCGAATCAGATTTATTCAAAACCATCGACGGTGCGCTGACTGCGCTGAGAACGCCATCGGCGGATAACACCACGGATACGCAATACACCGATGCCATCGATAAAGCCAACCGTGGCCTGAGTAACTCACTCAACAACGTGCTTTCCGTGCGTTCAGAGTTGGGTACGCAGATGTCCGAACTGGATAATCTCGATACACTGGGCGACAACCGTGATGTATCGAACTCGACCAAACTCAGTAATCTGGTCGATACCGAATGGACCTCAGCAATTTCGACCTACACCTTGCAGCAGGTTGCGCTTCAGGCATCCTATAAGACCTACAGCGCCATGCAGGGTATGTCACTGTTCCAGATGAATTCGTAATACTCTCCGGCGCGTAAGCTTACGCGCCAGGCTCCATCTCTTCGTTATCGCTGCCTGTCTGCTTTTACGGCAGACCGGCAGATTCTTTTCTGACTGTACTTAAACCGGGTACTTTCAGCTTTGTATGTCACTTTTTCTAAGGTTTAAGTGACATACACTTTTTCCTCGTCCTGCTTCAAATTGTCTCTGCGTTGGCTGCCTTCGTTCACCCCAGTCACTTACTTATTGTAAGCTCCCGGGGATTCGCTCAGTTGCCGCCTTGATACAATCCGAACCCGTTAGAGGAATCTGTGCTCGTTATAGGTTAATGACCGAAGAGGGCGAGAAGGACGGGGAACAGGAACGGGGCGAGCAGGGAGGTGATGATGCCGCAGATCACCAGCGCCAGTGAACTGAATGCGCCTTCCTGATAATCCATTTCTGCGCAGCGGGCGGTACCCAGTGCGTGTGATGCGGTACCCATCGCCAGCCCGCGTGAGGCTTTGGTGGTGATCTTCAGAACATTCAAAATCGTATGACCAAAGACCGCGCCGAGGATGCCGACGAAAATCACGCACACGGCGCTGATGGCCGGAATACCATTGATCGACTGCGCGGTGGCCATGGCAATCGGCGTGGTGACGGATTTCGGTAATACCGATGCGGCAATTTGCGGCGTTGCTCCCATCCATAATGCAATCGCGGTGCCGCTCACCATCGCCACCACGCTGCCGATAAAACAGATACTGATGATGGATTTCCAGCGGGCGCGGATCTGATGCAGTTGCTCGTACAAGGGAAACGCCAGCGCCACGACGGCGGGTTGCAGCAGATCATTGAGGATCTTGCTGCCCGCGAAATAGCGCGCGTAAGGGATATGGGTGACCAGCAACAGCGGAATGATCACCACCATCGACATCAGCAGCGGGTTGAGCAGCGGCATTTTGAGTTTAATAGCGAGCTTACGGGTGGCGAAAAACACCACCAGCGTCAGCGGCAGCGACCACAATATATCAATCATTTTTATCCTCCGCTTTATCCGTCACCGCACCGCGTTCGCCATGGATATAGTGGGAACAGTAGGCGACAACCAGCAATACAATCAGGGTACTGACCAGACACGACACCACCAGCGGCCCGAACTGCGTGCGCAGTTGCTCGTAATAATTCATGACCCCGACGCCGATAGGGACGAACAGTAACGCCATATAGCGAATCAGAACATTACAGCCCGGTTTGACCCATTTGAACGGCAGAATTTGGGTTGAAAGCAAACCAAACAGGATCAGCATGCCGATGATGCTGCCGGGAATGGTGAGCGGTAAAAGAGATGAAATCGCATTCCCGGCGAATAAACAGAGATAAATCAGAATAAACGCCCGAACATATTGGAATACCAGAGAGATTGCGGTGCTCATGGTGTATCACCCAGTTGAATAATGTATTCATCATACAATTAAGATGTGATCTGCGCCACAAAACGGAGTATGAAATTTAGGAATGAAGTGTATTCCAAAATGGCGTTTGGTAAACGGGGAAAATACGGATTGTGGGTGGCGGGCGATTCAGAAAGCTTGCTGAATGAGAGGTTCCAGCCTGTCGCGGTGATACCTGAAACATAGCCAGCGAGCGGATCGCTGGTTGAAAAAGCGAAGGGAGATCCGGGAGGGAAAAGCACTTCTCCCTCCCGGGCGGTTTCGGCGCAGCGCGTCAAATGAGCACTGCGGGTAAGAAACCGAAATATTCCCGGTCTTAAGAAATACTAAATTTGCCAGTCTTAAAGCACCTTCTCCAGAAAAGCCTGGGTTCTGGCATGAACCGGCCGTTCCAGCACCTGTGCGGCAGCGCCGCTTTCAACCACGCGACCATCCACCATAAACACCACCTGATCCGCCACCTGGCGCGCGAAGCCGATTTCATGGGTGACGACCACCAGCGTGACGCCCGACTGCGCCAGCTTCTTAATCACATCCAGCACTTCGCCAACCAGTTCGGGATCGAGGGCGGACGTCGGTTCATCAAACAGCATGACTTTAGGATTCAGCGCCAGCGCACGGGCGATGGCGATGCGCTGCTGCTGTCCGCCGGACAAATGACGCGGCCATGCGTGCGCTTTTTCGCGCAGACCGACCGTGTCGAGCAGTTCACAGGCACGGGCGATGGCGTTTTTGCGGCTCAGCAGACCGTGAACCACCGGCGCTTCGATGATGTTATCCAGCACCGTCATGTGCGGGAATAAATTGAAATTCTGAAAAACGTAACCGACATGTGTGCGCTGTTTGAGGATGGCGCGCTCTTTCAGTTCATACAGCGTATCGCCTTTGCGGCGGTAGCCGATGTAATCGCCGTCAATCTGAATAAAACCTTCGTCGACGCGCTCAAGATGGTTAATCGTGCGCAGCAGGGTCGATTTCCCCGAGCCGGACGGGCCGAGGATCACGGTCACGGTGCCCGGTTCGATGCGCAGACTCACGTTATCCAGCGCTTTGTGCGCGCCGTAGTATTTGCTCAAATTATTGATTTCGATGCGCCCGACGGTAGCAGCCTGAGGTTTGCGTGGAAACAGCTGCTCAACAGGCGCTTCCTGCGGGCGGTTAACGAATAAATCAAAGGCTTCTGACATAGTGCTTTCCCTTTATTAAGAACGGGCGACGCGCCACTGACGCAGGCGCTGCAAGGGTGTCGGCGCGACCTGACGCACGGTGCCGCGGGAGAAATAGCGTTCGACGTAATACTGCAAAACCGACAGCACGGTGGTGATCAGCAGATACCAGATGGTGGCGACCATCAGCAGCGGGATCACCTGCTGTGTGCGGTTGTAAATCACCTGCACGGTGTAAAACAGTTCCGGCATCGACAGGACGTAAACAATCGATGTGCCTTTCGCCAGGCTGATCACTTCGTTAAAACCGGTTGGCAGAATTGAACGTAACGCCTGCGGCAAAATGATGCGGAAGGTCCGGCGGTAGGCCGGTAATCCCAGCGCGGCCGCAGCTTCATGCTGGCCGTGTTCTACCCCTAAAATCCCGCCGCGAATGATCTCGGCGGTATAGGCCGACTGCACCAGCGACAGACCGAGCACGGCGACGGAAAACTGATCCAGCAAATCCACCGTCGGGGTGCTGAAAAAGGAAATCGTGGTGAACGGAATGCCGAGCGAAAGGTTGTCGTAGAGATAGGAAAAGTTGTAGAGAATGATCAGCACCAGCAACAACGGCAGGGAACGGAACAGCCAGATATACCCCCAGGCCAGTGCGTTCAGTAAATAGGATTTCGACAGGCGGGCGAGGGCCAGTGCCGTGCCGAAAATCACCCCAAAAAGGGTGCCCAGCAGCGTGAGCAACAGGGTTTTGCCAAGCCCGGACAGGATCACCGGATCAAAAAACCACTGACGAAATACGCCCCATTCCCAGCGGGAATTCGTGGCAATCGACTGGATGATGCCCAGCAGAATAAACGCCGAAAAAACCGCACCGGCAAGACGCCACGGATAGCGCGCTGGCACCACTTTCAGCGGCGGATGATTCACAGATGAAGGGGCATTTTCGCTCATCATTTTCTCTTTCTGTTACGTTGCAGATGACGTGACCGGCACGTCCGCCTTCAGCGTTTTGGTAAACGGCAGGCGCCCGTCATACGGTGGCCGGGAATAGACCTCCGGATCGAGGCGGGTGTCGAATTGCGGCTGATAACCGCGGGACAAATACAATCCGACCGCTTCGGGCTGGCGGAATCCGGTGGTGAGAAATACCCGCCGGTAACCGTACGCGGCTGCACGACGTTCCAGTTCATGCAGGATTTTTTGTGCCAGTCCCTGACGGCGCAGCGCGCGGTGAGTCCAGATGCGTTTGAGTTCGGCAGTCTGCTCGTCGTAGCGTTTGTACGCGCCCATTGCAATGGGCGCGCCGTTTCTCAGCAGAACAATGAAGGTGCCATCGGGCGCGGAAAACACGCTGTCATCTTCCGGCGGCTGGCTCGAGAAGAAATCGCCGTAACGGTCGCGGTATTCACCGAATAATCCTTCGATGACCGGCGCAATCAGCGGGTCTTCCGGCACGGTCTGAATGAAAATATCTTCGCTCATCGTTTCTGCTCCTGATCAGTCGCCCAGCCCCGGCGGGTTAATTTCAGAGTGATCGATTTTCTCGACGCTTTCGCCCCAGCGGTCCAGCACTTTGATATACGCTCCGCTGGCAATGGCGCTGTTCAGCGACGCCTGCACGGCATCCACCAGACCATTCCCTTTTTTCAGCGTCACCGCGATATTGGCGGTTTTCGGCCAGCCGCCCGGCACCGTGCCGACCAGTTTGGTTTTGCCGGTCAGCAACGCTTTATACGCGCCGGTGACGTTCGGGCCGAACGTGGCATCGGCACGACCGGACTGGATAGCCAGCGTCGCGGCAGCGTCATCGGTGACATATTGCGGTTTCAGCGCCGGTAATCCTTTAGCCTGGTTTTCTTTGTCCCACGCCAGCAACACGGCTTCCTGATTGGTGCCGGAGCCGACAATAATGCGTTTACCGGCGATATCGGGTGCGGATTTTATCGAGGTGATTTTGCTGTCACTTTTCACATAGAAACCTAGGGTATCTTCGCGGTAGGTGGCGAAATCAAATTTAGTTTTGCGGTCTTTGGTGACGGTAATGTTGTAGATGGCCGCGTCGTATTTCCCCGACGTCACGCCCAGCGGCCAGTCTTCCCACGAAGCCGGAACCACTTTGAGTTTCAGGCCTAAACCGTCGGCGACCAGACGGGCGATATCCGCCTCGCTGCCGATCACGGTTTTATTGTCACGGGCGTACAGCCCGAAGGGTGGGGCGCTGCCGAGCACAGCCAGCGCCACGGTCAGCGTACCCGGTTCGACAAACTTAAAGTTGGCCGGGATTTTTGCCACGGCTTCCGGGCTTTTCGGTGTATTCACCGGCGTTTCATTGGCAATCAGATCAATACCTGGCGCGGCGTATGCCGCTGATGAAAAACTTAATATTGCCGCGATGGCGGTGGCTGTGATGGTTACGCTATGTTTCATCATTATTATTTTTACCCTGCATTCTTATTTTAAGGGGTGATGACCGTGAGGTGACGCTTTCACTATTCCCGAGTGTTACAGGGATGTAAAACAACAAAATTAAATAATCAAAGAGAGAAAGTGGAAATACATTGCGCCGGAAATTTTGCACGAAAAATGCCCGGAATATCCGGGCGTGAGGAAATAAAGTCAGGTATGAAAAGGTTATTTTCCGGTTAATTCACTCAGCGCTTTTTCTGCCAGTTGCTGGAAATAATTCGCCGCCGGGTAAATAGCCGACTCATCAGGATTAAATTGCGGATGATGCAAGCCGAAATCGCTGGCAGAGCCGATGCTGACAAACGCACCCGGCACATGATGCAGATAAAATGCAAAATCCTCGCCCCCCATTTGTGCCTGCGCTACTTGCGCGTTATAGCCAAATTCCGCAGCGGCCTGTAAGGCAAAGTCTGCCCAGCGCGGTGTATTCACCACCGCTGGCGGCCCGCCAAACCAGTGCAGTTCAGCCTTCGCCCCCAGCGCATCTGCCACCCCGGTAATCACCTTGCGGATCCGCTGAGGGATTTGCTCGCGGATCCCGTTGCTGTAGGTGCGCACCGTGCCTTCCAGTTCCACGGTTTGGGGTAATACGTTCCAGGTGTTGCCGCCTTCAATACGGGTGACGCTGACTACCGCCGCCTCCTGAGCGCTGACGTTGCGGCTGACTACCGTTTGCAGCGCGGTCACAATGTGGCTGGCGGTGACAATGCTGTCGGTACCTTCTTCCGGATGTGCGGCGTGCGCGCCTTTGCCGGTCACGGTTATCTGGAAGCGGTCCACATTGGCATAAAATGCGCCGCCTTTTGTCTCAAAGGTGCCGACCGGCAGTTCTGGCGCATTATGCAGGCCGAAAATCGCATCAACGTTTTCCAGTGCACCGGCTTTAATCAGTTGCGACGCACCGCCAAACCGTTCTTCCGCAGGCTGGAAAAACAACCGTACGCGGCCCGGTAGCTGGTCTTCCCTTGCTTTAAGCAGATGGGCCGCGCCGAGAATAACGGAGGTATGAAAATCGTGGCCGCAGGCGTGCATCACGCCGGGTTGTTGCGAACTGAACGGCACACCGGAGGCTTCTTCAATCGGCAGGGCATCGATGTCACCGCGCAGGGCAACAACCGGGCCGTGTTCCGGGCCAATTTCAGCCACCACGCCGGTTTTCAGCCCGAGCGATAAAATGCGGATCCCGGCAGCATTCAGCCATTGGGTAATCTTTTGCGTGGTCACAAATTCCTGATTGGATAATTCAGGATGCTGATGTAATTCACGGCGATAAGCGATGAGTTGTTCTTCCAGTCCTGTCTCATGTCGGGGGGCAATGCTATTCGTTTCTTCGGCAAGTGAAATGCTCATGGCGAAATAACCTTATTGTCTGAAAATGATTGTTACCCAAATGTAGCGCTTCATTTCATGCTAGTCAGACAGAAGCCAATCACTAAATACTCAGTCGCTATAATTTATAGTCGTTTTGCACAGTGGCCTGCATAGCAAAATACTGACTATAGAAACGTGTTTTTATTATTTAGCTTTGAACTTATTTCGTGGAACTCTTTTTATCACAACGGATAAAAAGGGATGCGCAGGTGAATTACCGACTGAGTTTATTAGATCAAAGCCCGATCAATGACGGGCAGACCGCTGCGCAGGCGCTAGACGCCACGCTGACTTTTGCGCTGGCTGCAGAAAAACTGGGCTATCACCGTTTATGGGTGTCAGAACATCACGATACTGAAAAGCTGGCCGGTAGCTCGCCGGAAGTGTTGATCGCCTGGCTGCTGGCGCGCACTTCCCGGCTGCGGATCGGTTCCGGCGGTGTGATGCTGCAACATTACAGCCCGTATAAAGTGGCAGAGAATTTCCATCTGTTGTCATCACTGGCGCCGGATCGCGTGGATATCGGCATCGGCAAAGCGCCCGGTGGTTTACCCCTGTCAACCAAAGCGCTGCGTGCCCACGCACCGGCCGAATCATCGCCTGGTTTCCCGGCGCAGTTACAGCAACTGACACATTATCTCACGCATCTGGATGACCATCTGGCGGGCACAGAAGCCCGTGCGTTGCCGCGTCCGCCGGTGGCACCGCAGCGATTTTTACTCGGTGCCAGCAAAGAAAGCGCGCGTCTGGCCGCGTCACTGGGCTGGAACTTTGTCTTCGCCGGTTTTATCAATGCTTCAGCGCAAGTGATGACCGAATCGGTGCTGGCCTTCCACGAATATTCCGCCGGACAAGGGCAGGCGCTGGTCAGTCTGGCGGCCCTGGCGGCACAAACCCGCGAGCAGGCCGCTGAACTGGTGACCGGCCAGCATAATTTTCGCGTCACGCTGGGCGACCGGCACGTTACGGTCGGTTCCCGCGAACAGGCTGAAGCCTTTGTGCGGCAGTCAGGTGCGACGCAATACCAGATCGAACAGCAGCAAATCAGCGTGCTGCACGGCACGCCGGGCGATATCCACGAGCAACTGCGCGATATTCAGCGCCGCCTGTGCGTGAACGAATTTGTTATTCACACTCCACTGACTGAAGCCGGTGTGCGGCTGAAGTCCATCGAATTGCTGGCTGGCCAGCTTTAAGGAGATTTCATGAGCCATTCAAAAAGTATCAAGCTGGGTCTGATGTTGCACGGTGCCGGCGGCCACATGAATTCGTGGCGTCACGAAAAAGCGCCTGCGGATGCCAGTGTCAATTTCCCCTATTTCCGTGATTTAGCCTTGCGCGCCGAAGCGGCTGGTTTTGATTTCCTGTTTGTGGCCGACGGATTACACATCAACGAAAAATCACTGCCGCATTTCCTCAACCGTTTCGAACCTGTCGCGTTGCTGTCTGCGCTGGCTTCGGCCACCCACAGCATCGGGCTGGCAGGCACTATTTCAACTTCGTACAGCGATCCCTTTACCGTCGCACGTCAGCTGGCGTCAATAGATAACATCAGTCAGGGACGGGCGGGCTGGAACGTGGTGACTTCGCCGCTGGCCGGTTCGGCGAAAAACTTCGGCAAAGACCATCCTGAACATGCGCTGCGCTATCAGATTGCCGAAGAATACATCAGCGTGGTGCAGGGACTGTGGGATTCGTGGGAAGACGGCGCGTTTGTGCGTGACCGCGAAAGTGGTGTGTTCTTCGACGCGGCGAAGCTGCATAAACTGAATCATCAGGGACAGTTTTTCTCGGTCGAAGGGCCGCTGAATATCCAGCGTTCACCGCAAGGGCAGCCGGTGATTTTCCAGGCTGGCGCGTCGGATGCCGGTATCGCGCTGGCAGGTAAATCTGCCGATGCCGTTTTCACTAACGCCCGGACGCTGGAAGAAGCACAGGAATATTCGGCAAAATTACAGGCACAGGTCAGCAAAAATGGCCGCCATCCGGTGGGTATTTTCCCTGGCATCAGCCCGATTGTCGGCAAAACCGAAGAGGAAGCCGAGGCCAAATATCAGTATCTTCTGTCGCTGTTGTCACTTGACGATGCGCTGGCCTATCTCGGGCGATTCTTCGATCACCATGATTTCAGCCAGTATCCGCCGGACGGCCCGTTCCCTGAACTGGGCGATTTAGGCCAAAACACTTTCCGCTCCACCACCGACAGCATCAAGAAGCTGGCGCGGGAGGAAAACCTGACGCTGCGTGAAGTGGCGTATCAGACCACGCTGCCGCGCGGCGAATTCTTCGGCACGCCTGAGCAGGTCGCCGACCAGTTGATCCGCTGGGTGGAAGAGGGCGGTGCCAGCGGATTCATCATCAGCGGACCGGTACTGACCGAAGCGCTGGACGACATTACCCGGCTGGTGTTACCGGTGCTGGAAGCCCGTGGCTACTGGCATCCCTCGCAGGCAACGACGTTGCGTGAGCGCCTGAATATTCCGTTCAAAACCAATCGTTATAGCGTGCAGGAAACCCGCCGCGAGACAGTGAACGAAAAATAGTTACAACATACTCATGCTGTATCACAGGCCCGCTCCGGTAACTCCGGGCGGGCTTTTTGCTTTGCAGGTTTTTTAGGTCCGGGACTTTTTACCCTGTAAAAACATTCACGGACTTGCCCGCCTAAAAAATTGGGCGTAGGCTTTCTGTAATTAAAAAACGATCGGTCTAAATGATGGGTGCTGAGCTTTCTACTGAACCTGACGTGCCAGTCAAACCGCGCCGCGGGCGTCCGCCGAGAACGGCACGCGAGTTTGATGATACGCGTGAAGCGCTGATCCGTTCGGGGCTTGAAGTGATCACCGAAACGGGCTACCTGTCAGCAGGCATCGACGCGGTGATTAAAAACATCGCGGTGCCGAAAGGATCGTTTTATCACTATTTCAAAAGTAAGCAGGATTTCGGCATGGCCGTTCTGACGGCTTACGGATCATTTTTCGCCCACAAACTCGACAAGTTTCTGCTCAGGGCTGAGGTGTCACCGCTGCAACGCATCGGTGCGTTTGTGACCCATGCCGGTGAGGGAATGGCAAAGTTTGAGTTCAGACGCGGCTGTCTGGTCGGCAATTTATTGCAGGAATCCCCGCTGTTGCCGGAAGATTTTTCGCAGAAACTCAAATCGATTTTGGGCGAATGGGAAGGCCGTGTTGCCACCTGTCTGGAAGAAGCCCGGCAGGCCGGAGATATCGCATCAGACATGCCGCCTGCGCAACTGGCGCAGATTTTCTGGTCTGGCTGGGAAGGCGCGGTGATGCGCGCAAAACTGTACCGCTCGGCCGAACCGCTGGATCAGTTCTGGGCGTATTTCCGTCATACGCTGCAGTCACCTGTCCATCCATAAACTCGTCGGTCATAAATTCAAAAAATAGCACCTGCAATCATTACGTGAGTCATCGCATACCTCATGACAAAAACTTTAATCTCCTGAAATCATAAAGGGAAAAAAATGAAAGCATTGGTTCTGGAACAACAAGACAAGGCCACGCTGGCCGAAGTGAAAGAGATTGCGCTGCCGGACATGGCGGCAGGCGACGTACTGGTTGATATCAGCTGGTCAGGGCTGAATTACAAAGATGCACTGGCCATCACCGGGAAAGGCAAAATCATTCGTCAGTTTCCGATGGTGCCGGGCATTGATTTTGCCGGCCATGTCAGCCGCAGCAACGACCCGCGTTTCTCCGTCGGGCAATCCGTCATTCTCACCGGCTGGGGCGTCGGCGAAACGCACTGGGGCGGTCTGGCGGAGCAGGCATGCGTCAAAGGTGACTGGCTGGTCGCGCTGCCGGAAGGTCTGGCTGCGCGCAATGCCATGATTATCGGCACCGCCGGTTTCACTGCCATGCTGTGCGTCATGGCGCTGGAAGAGGCGGGCGTGACACCCGAAAGCGGCACCGTGGTCGTGACGGGTGCCAGCGGCGGCGTGGGTAGTACGGCGGTGGCCTTGTTGCATACACTCGGTTACACCGTGGCTGCGGTGACGGGTCGTGAATCTACGCATGATTATCTGCGTAAACTGGGTGCCAGCGAAATTCTCTCCCGCGATGATTTTGCAGAGACCCGTCCGCTGGAAAAACAAGTCTGGGCCGGTGCGGTCGATACCGTCGGCGACAAAGTGCTGGCTAAACTGCTGGCGCAAACCAACTACGGCGGTTGCGTGGCGGCCTGCGGTCTGGCCGGGGGCTTTAACCTGCCGACGACCGTGATGCCGTTTATTCTGCGCAACGTCCGTTTGCAGGGGGTGGATTCGGTTTCGGTTCCCGCTGAACGCCGTGCTGCCGTCTGGGAGCGTTTACTGAATACACTGCCGGATGATTTTTATCAGCAGGCCGCGACGGAAATTACCCTGGAACAAGCTCCGGCTGTCGCAGCCGATTTCCTGAACAATAAAATTCAGGGCCGGACGCTGGTGAAAATCGGCGGCTGACCCTTTTTGCCCGGTATTTCCGTGATACCGGGTGCTTTCCCTTCAATTATCTCCCCGCTATAAAGAATTCCTCCTGAGCGGCCGATATAAAGAATGTCCCTCTGAGAAAAAAGAGAATGGAATTCCTTATTTTCCGAATGACGTACAGCGCAAACATAGTCAAAAACGAATAACAACAGGCATGGGGAAAGTATGGATAATTTTCAGAAAGAAATTGATGAGAGAACCAATCTCACTTCATCAAACCGGTTTGAGCTTTTGCTGTTCCGTCTGGGGACCTCTCCGGATGATGAGCAATCTGAACTTTTTGGTATCAACGTTTTTAAATTGCGCGAAATCGTGCCGATGCCAACGCTGACCAAAGCCGCCGGAATGGTCTCGCCGATGATGGGCATGGCGAACATCCGTGGCGAAATTATTCCGGTCATCGACCTGCCTGCCGTGGTGGGATGCGTACCAAAAACCGGCCTGAACATTTTGCTGGTCACCGAATATGCGCGCAGCACCCAGGCGTTTGCGGTGGAATCCGTAGACGACATTGTGCGTCTTGAATGGAGTCAGGTGCTGGCCGCCGAAGCCGGTGTGAAGAGCCGCAACATCACCAGTATTGCGCGTCTGGACAGCGATAAATCCAGTAACCGTCTGGCGCTGGTGCTCGACGTCGAACAAATTCTCCATGACATTATTCCCAACAGCAATATTAACATGGATAAGAAGAAAACCAGCGCGTTTAAACTCAAGCCGGGTACGGTGGCGATTGTCGCCGAAGACTCTAAAGTTGCCCGTCAGATGCTGGAAAAAGGCCTGAACATGATGGAGATTCCGGCGCAGATGCATGTCACCGGTCTGGAAGCCTGGAATAAAATCCGCAAAATGGCCGAAGAATGCAAAGCCCAGGGGCTGCCCATTTCCGATAAAATCTCCTTTGTCTTAACTGATCTGGAAATGCCGGAAATGGATGGCTTTACGCTGACGCTCAATATCAAGCGTGATGAATTCCTGAAAAATATTCCGGTGATCATTCACTCTTCATTATCCGGCAGCGCCAACGAAGATCACGTGCGTAAAGTGGGCGCAGACGGTTACGTGGCGAAGTTTGAAATCAACGAACTGGAAGCGGCTATTCATAAAGCGCTGGATGCGAAGAAAATCGCCCATGTGTAATTTCATCAAACACTGATGTATAAAAGGCCCGTTCTCTTGTGCGGGCTTTTTATTATCAGCGGCATACCGAACAACGTGCAGAAAAATTATTGCCTGCAATTCCTGCTGCGCAGCATTTCCCCGGTCAGTCTGTTCCTTCGCCACGTTTTCCCCTATTAAGATCTGCCCCGTATCTACAATTTCGATAGTGATATCGAAATTATCCATTAGAGCGACGATAAGAATTGTTCTAATAATAACAGCGTTAACAACGTATTTAAGGCTGACCCTCATAACGAAAAAATTTATTTGTATGAAACTGAAAAAATAATATCAGCATGTCGTTATGAATACGTTGCGACTATGGCGTAGCAGAATTCATGGTTCTATAAGCAGGACGAGACGTCGGATCAGGTAATGCGTGACGGAGAGCCGACGAAACAGAAGCATAAAGAATATGGAGTATTAAATGTTTATCCGGCCACTTAAATTAACTCAGCACGTCGATGTGCAGGGTTCTGAAAATGCAACGACATTGGTACTTCTTCATTCTTTGGGGACGGATTTGCACCTTTGGGATTTGCAAATGCCGCGTCTGAGTGAACGTTATCGTGTTATTCGCCTGGACATCCGTGGGCATGGATTAAGCGCAGTCGATTCCCTGCAGTTTTCAATGTCAGATTTGGCCGACGATGTGGTGGCGGCGCTGGATCATCTTCACATTAACGAGTTCTATGTTGCCGGGGTCTCAATCGGCGGAACAATAGCGCAATGGATTGGGTTCAAGATCCCCAAACGAGTTCAGGGAATGATCATTGTTGATACTGCACTGGTGAATGCCGCTCCGCCTTCGCTCTGGCGCGCCCGGGCTGAAGATGTATTTCACCACGGTGTTGAGCATCTCGAAATGGGGATTCTGAGCAAATGGGTCACACCGAAATTTATCGACTCGCCCTACGCGGAGGGTATGAAACAGATGTTGCGCCGCACTTCGGTTGAAGCCTTCGCGGGTTGCTCTTATGCCATCGCCGACACCGATCTGACCGATATGAATATTCCGGGTGTAAGGGCTGTGGTGGTCAGAGGAAGTGAGGATCAACTTACGCCTCCGGACTACGCGCAACGTCTGGCCGACAAGCGCAATGCCCAATTGCATACCCTACCCGGCGCCGCCCATTTACCGAATTATGAGCAACCCGAAGCGCTCACTGATGAAATCATCTCGTTCATTGATAACAAGAATACGCATTAACAATCAGCGCAGGCAGTCAGCGCCTGTAAGGACGTACGGGCGCTGTTAATGAGCAAATCTGGCATGGCAGACGATGAAAAGTCTGATGCGCGAACGGAGTAAATTCTATGAATCGTCGGTTATTTATTGGTGGAAGCCTGGGCTTGTGCGCGGGTGTTGCAATGCTTCCGGCTGCCTTCAAAGGGGTAATGGCTCAGAGAGATATTATCGAGATGCAACTGGAGAGTGGAACCGTGAGCATCCGCTTATTTCCCGATTTGGCCCCCGGGCATGTTGAACGCATAAAATCGCTGGTACAGGCCAAATTTTATGATGGCATGCCGTTTAACCGGGTCATAGAAGGCTTTATGGCACAAACGGGTGACCCGATAAAAGATACAGGGCTGGATTACACGAAATTACCGGCGCTGGCCGCAGAGTTTAACCGATTGCCTTTTGAACGCGGTACCGTCGGCATGGCCAGATCACGGCATCCGCACAGCGCCCGTCATCAGTTTTTCATCACCTCCGCGAGGGCGGGTTTTTTAGACCAGAATTACACTGCTTTTGGGAAAGTAACGAGTGGCATCGAGTTAATTGACCAACTCCGCCGGGGGGCTTCGGACATTGGCACGGTGGTCAATCCCGATGTCATAAAAAGCATGCGATTAGTGTCTGTCAGCGCCGTATAAAATAACCTGGCGGCGTAAATATCCATTCGAAGGAGTCGAAGATGCCCAGTATTACTCTCTATACCGCTGCAAGCCACCGGTTAGATGCAGAGGCCTTTGCGGAATTTTCAACGGCTTTAGCCCGTCTCGCCATAGAGATCCTGAAAGCGAAAGAAAATAATATTCACATCAGCTACCTCACCGCAGAGATAGGTTTTGGCACACCGGTCTATTTCGAAGCAAGACTACGCCAGGAAGTTTTCCGAACCCTGTCGGTGTTGGATGAATTCATGCATCAGGTTGATTTATTAATTAAGGAGAAGACAGGAGTCATAGCGAGAATTCGCTGTTTCTCTTTTGAAGCGGGTAATATTTATGCAAAGAACTAAGGAACGGATTATGAATGTTAATTTTCCAACAAGAGATCTCGGCGATATATCGGTTACTGCGGTAAGTGATGGATATCTGCATGTCGACTTCGGAATGCTTTCAAATGTGGATGAGGACGAGTGCAAGGAAATTCAGCGCAGTGCACAAGTCAGTGAACTCAATGCGGTGCATATTAATACTTTTTTAGTCCGCCAGAAGGGTAAAAATATTCTTATCGATAGCGGGGCAGGAGGCGTTAAGGGCTGGGGCGGCAAACTGGTTGCTAATCTGGATCTGCTGGGGATACAACCTGGCAATATTGACGCGGTATTACTCACACATGCCCATCCTGATCATATTGGCGGATTATTAAACGCAGAGGGTGAGGCTGTATTTGCTAATGCCGAATTGATCATAAACAGCGATGAATTTAATTATCTGCAAGATGATGAAAATTTCGCTGCTGTCAGTGACCGCGTAAAAGGCAATTTCCTGCTGGCGCGAAGTATATTCAAAAAGTATCAGAAAAATCTT
Organism: Rahnella sp. CG8; assembly: GCF_023701875.1. Classification (NCBI taxonomy): domain Bacteria; kingdom Pseudomonadati; phylum Pseudomonadota; class Gammaproteobacteria; order Enterobacterales; family Yersiniaceae; genus Rahnella; species Rahnella sp. CG8. The sequence goes on along the minus strand of NZ_JABAED010000006.1, from coordinate 69,401 downwards.
CGTCTCATCGATAAAGGCGAGGTATTTCCTGGTGTTTTTGCGATCCCGCTGAAAGGTCACACGCCGGGTCATACAGGTTACCGGATTGAGGGTAACAGAGATAGCCTGTTGATTTGGGGTGATATTGTTCATTTTCCTCATATTCAACTGCTAAAACCGGATGTTGCCATTGCCTTTGACTATGATCCTCAAATGGCGGCAGAGACACGTTCCCGCATACTTGAAAGCGTGAGCTCGGACAGCGTTCTTGTCGGTGGTATGCATTTTGGCGAACAAGGATTTGGTTATATTGAAAAACGTAAATCCGGATACGTGACCGTCGATATCCACTAGTTAAAACTTTCATCAGAACGTTCTGCTCTGAAAATACTTTATTTCCTGACCGGCAACGCAACGGTTAATTATTGGTAACCGGTCAGGCTCTGCTTAAGTTGCTTTGCCGCTATTTATTTTTGCTGTGTAACATTGTCGCTATGCTACTGAATAAATCTTCCGGTATAAAATACTATCCTCAGGGGGAACACCATGAATCCTGCAATAAACAGAGAAATAAGTATTGATGCTATTCATGCTGACGCCATTGAAATGGCGGGGAGTCAGCCAATAACAACCGGGAAATTACCCCCGCAGACCAAACTTCCATCGCTTACCGGCAGCAGATTCTGGGCGGCTTTATTAGTTTTTTTATTTCATTCATCGCTACCCAGCGATCTCGCTCCCTTTTCAGATCCAACCATACAGCACATTTTCACCGTTATTGTGGGTAAAGCGGGCTGGCTCGGCGTTTCATATTTCTTCATACTCAGTGGATTCATTATGGTGTGGTCTGCGAGAGATAATGACACCGTGGGAGATTTTTACCTGCGACGTTTTGCAAAGATTTACCCTACGCATTGTCTGACCTGGGCTATAGCATTCATTATTGGTGCCATGAGTATCTATCAATATAAACTTTGGTCATCAAACCTTCTGTTATTGAATACCTGGGTTGATGATGTTCACTATTTTTTCGTCGGTAACAGACCCAGCTGGTCTCTTTGTATAGAAGCGATGTTTTATCTTTCTTTCCCCTTTCTTTTCAGAGTAATGAAGACAATACCTGAAAAATTCGATTTAGCCGGATTAATAATAGTAACGGCGGCATCCTTATTGGTTCAAACATATATTTACATCTGGGTTGAGCCGGACAAGATGATGGGGGCGTTTCCGATCTCGCAGCAACACTTTTGGGTTTCGTATATTTTTCCCCCATCACGCATATTTGAATTCCTTGCCGGTATGTTTGCAGCCCGGCTGCTGATGAACGGACGAATGCTCGTGCTGACGAAAACGGCGTCGTTTACCCTGCTTGCAGCAACTTACATCGGTTCCATGTATATCCCTTACCAGTTCAGTATGAGCGTGGTTTTCATCATCCCGGTGTGTTTATTAATCGTTTCGATTGCGGGTGATGATTTAAAATACCGAAACACTCTGTTAAACAGCAAAACATCGGTGTGGTTAGGAGAAATATCCTATTCCTTCTATATGGTTCATTTCTTAGTGCTCTTTTATTTTTTGAATCTTACGGCAGGAAGAAAGTTTAGCTTACCGGAGGGAATTGCGCTTATCGCCGTCGCGTTGGTTTTATCCGTCTCATTTGCCTCTTTTTTATATAAGTACTTTGAAGTGCCCGTGATGAAATTAATACTGGAGAAGTGCAGAGCGAAAGCCTTAGTGGCTCTGCGTAAACCTTCATAACAGATAGCGGAGTATTGATCATCTTGTCGTCAGAATACGACGAACGGGGGAGAGCAGGCTTATTGGATGGGAGGGCATACGGCAGATGTATGCTCTCCCATTTGTATTTGAGATGAGGGAATTTCACTAACATGGGGAGTGTACGTGTGGGCTACGAATGCCTTAATAACCGATATTGTGCAGCCGGGGATCCTGAAAAAGTGAGGTCATTATGCCTCTGAATTTAGTGCTATCCAGATAAGGTGAATCTGTACGATAAACAAGCTCTATTTTGAAGTCATTGAACTGGCCACTGAGTTCATGAATTTTTATCTTATTTTGTACCTCGCCGCTGATAGAACAACGTAAAACTAACGACACGCCTTTGCCGGCAGCGATGCTGGAGAACAGTACGGGATAGGAACCACATTCTACCACCCGCTTAGGCGTGATATGCCCTTCATTAAAAAGAACATTATAATTGCGGGTAGTGGTTGCACATTTTTTGCTGCTGAGTAAAAAAACTTCGCCATCCAGACTGGAGATGTCTTTAATGGTGGGGTAATTTTTCTCTGTAATAATAACCAGTTCGCTGGAGAGTAATATGGAGCGTGCATGTTGCGTGTTTGAAAAACCTGCACCGATTATTACCGCATCAAATTCGTTTTGGTCGAAGGCATTAAGCAAGCTTATGGTGTTCCCAATCGAAATATCGATATTCCAGCCCAAATCATGACCTAAATCGATCAGTGAACTGACAATATAGGGGGGTAGACATTCGATTATGCCAATACGTATATTCAGCTGGCTATTTTTGGAGTGGGAAATGTTGTTTTTACAATCATCCGCAAGATTCAATATTTTAAGTGCGTAGTCATAAAGTATCTGGCCTTGCGCAGTCAGTGAGCACCCATCGGTTTTTCGATCTAACAGGGTGACATCCAGATTATCCTCCAGGCTCCTGATTCGGTGGGAAATACTCGATTGCACGCGATTCAGACGCTCGGCTGCCTGGGTTATGTTCCCTGTCTCCACGACTGTCACGAACGCAAGAAGTTCACTTAGCTTCATTTGAGACCTCATGCTAAAAATTAGTTCACCGTCACAACAATTATTTATATTCTGTATTAGTGAGTTTGTCACTATGTTTTAAAATCTCCGCTCCGGGCTACCACTGCGGGCACTGCGTGGCCACATCAGGGTGCGTGTCATTATTATTACCTTTCCGGCAGACATTAATTCTGAATTACGAATTTCAACAACAGACTGTGCTTATTTTCACGCTCTGTAACTCATGCTCATTTCCCTGAACTTTCCGTCCTCCTCAACAGGCATTTTGTCAGGGCATCAATACTTTCGATGAATGCCTCGATTTTATTCGCTGGTCTTTTATTGCCATGCCCATTACGATTTTATGAGTGATGGAGAGTATTCTCATATAAATCAACGCGTTGTCTATTTCTATTATCTGGATATATATATTACCGGATCTCAATTACGTGTATTTCGACAATTCATTTTTGTTTATGGGGTGAAATATGGCGCATGCAGAGTTTGATGAGGTAATGGTTGAGCTGGTTGACTACGCCTATGAGCGGACAACCTTTGATAATGAGACTTTACGCCTGGCGCGTTATTGTCTGCTGGATTCGATAGGTTGCGCAATTGCCGCCTCTGCCGATCACGACTGTCTGAAACTAATGGGCAGCGCTCAGTTCAGCAAGAGTCAGGCGGGTGTCCCGGTGGTCGGTACCGGACTCAGACTGGGACCGATCGAGGCGGCCTTTCATATCGGTTCGATGATCCGCTGGCTGGAGTTCAATGACACCTGGCTTGCGCAGGAGTGGGGGCACCCGTCCGATAATCTGGGGGCCATCCTGGCTGCCGCAACCTGGCATAGCCTGACTGACGGTAATCAGCCGCCCGCTGATATGACAGCCGTCCTGAATACGATGATTCGTGCTTATGAGATCCACGGCGTGCTGTGTCTGTCGAACTGTTTTAATGCGCTGGGGATTGACCATGTGGTGTTGGTGAAAGTGGCTTCTGCCATCGCCTCGGCTCAACTCCTCGGCTTGTCAAAAGACCAGGCACTGAGTGCACTGTCCAACGCTATTATCGACGGTCACTCTCTCCGAACCTACCGGCATGCGCCAAATGCCGGTACCCGTAAGTCATGGGCCGCCGGAGACGCCACGGCGCGTGGCCTGCAACTGGCGCTGTTCGCGCAAACCGGTGAAATGGGTTATCCCACCGCGCTGACGGTCAGCCGGTGGGGATTCAATGATGCTGTTTTGCGGGGCAAACCCTTCAATCTGTCGCGCAATCTGTCAGATTTTGTCATTAAGAACATCTTGTTCAAGGTTCCCAATCCCGCTGAGTATCACGCCCAGACTGCTGTAGAAGCGGCCATTAACCTTCGGGAACGGATACTGGCAGCCGGGTTTACGTCTGAGAGCATCGAGTATGTGCGGGTAGAAACAACCCGACCGGCGATTCAGATTATTGATAAATCAGGGCCGCTGAATAACTCCGCCGATCGCGATCACTGTCTCCAGTACATGGTTGCCGTGGGGCTGCAAACCGGAAATCTGACGATTAAAGATTTCCACGAACCGCTCGCCAGCGATCCTCAACTGGATGCACTGCGATTGAAAATCACCTGCACTGAACGCCCTTCCTTTACAGAGAGCTACTACGACCCTGACAAGCGCGCCATTCCCAATGCGCTCTATCTGAAGTGTCATGGCATGACTGAAGAGATCTCTGAAACCATTGAATATCCGCTCGGCCATGTTCGTCGCCGTGAAGAGTGTTTCGGGGCGCTGCTGACGAAATTCCATCTGAATCTTTCAGACAGCCCGCTGCGTGACCGCGCCCATATTCTGACCGAAACCCTGATTTCGGAATCGAAGCTTGATGCCATGTCCGTCACTGATTTGCTGAAAATGTTCTCCTGGGACTAGGCCGCATTTAACACACTTACCTATATTCATTTAGCGCGAGGTGATGAAGTGAAAAAAGCCATATTAGTGGGTTGCGGAGCGGAGATCGGCGCGAATTTGCTGATTCAGAATGATCCGGCGAAGGATGGTTTTGTTATTCAAACCGTCGTCACGAATCCTCCTTCTTTAGATAAACATTATCCTGAACTGCGTCCGATAGATGGCATCGTGGCCCGTCTGGCGATGGCGCATCCCGGCATCCAGTCTCACATCGACATTATCGATAATAACACCCTGCGGATCGACGGTCGTGAGGTTCACTTTTTCTTTGGCGATCTTGCCAAAGATCTTCCTCCGCAGACAGGTCGCTTCGACATTGGCTTTATCGCAACCAGCAAGCTGGATATGGACAAAAACAGCCCTGTCGCCCGCAACATGCAAGAACTCGCGGACGTGGTGCTGGGCGTTGCAGAGGCCAACGAACTGCCGAGTATCTATGGCTGTCTGGAAGATCTGACCCGCGATGATATCGACACGATACAACGCCAGGTGGTCGGTTCGGGCATGTATTGCCTCGGCTCCTGCCAGACCAATGGCATGCATGCCTCACTGCGCGTACTCACCGAGGCGCTCAGGGCTATCCAATGCAACGCCTCGCATATTGTGTCGGTTGAAACCGATATCGTGCATCCGGATACGCCTAACGGTGTACTCGGCACCCGATCATTCGAGGGACGCCTGCAGGATGCGCGCGACAATCTCCGTCCGAGCTTCTCACAAATTGCCATGAGTCAGGACAAGGTGATGCCCTGGGCACCGTTAGTGAATACCGTCTCATTACGCGCGCCTGTGCATGCCCCCGGCTATCAGATTAACCGTTTCATCGTTAAGGATGGCGGTGCGTTAACCCCCGGTCTCATTGAGGCGGCGATTGAGCGGGTGAGCGGGACGCATCCACATGTTGTGAAAGCATCGCGGTCACCGTTAGGAAGCCGTGCATATGCCTTCGAGCGCCGGTGTTCAACCATTCTTTCCGATCAGAATCACTTGCTCATTCTCCGGCCAGCCTATCTGGCCAGTCAGAATTTGAGTGAGGTCATCATCCAGTCGTTTGTTAACAACACCGTCGGCTATAGCGCTGTGGTACGTGCTGTAGCGCGTAGCCTCGCGCTTGGCCTGCCAGTGGCAACTTTCCAGGGGATTGAAAAATGACAAGCTCACATACTGTAGATTTTTTGAGTTCAGGCTTCGTTGTGAAGACGGCCATGTCCGAAATGTTCAATGGCAAACTGAAAGCCGAAGTCGATCAGATCCGGGCATTGCACGATATTTATCCGGAACTGATGGTGCCGGTCTTGCACGACGGGCTGGCAGCCGGGCGGCAATTTTATATTCTCGAGAAGATGGATTCCCTTCCGCTGTCCAGGATCGTCTTTGACGAACAACGGTCACTGGCTGAGCGCAGGATGATCGTCAGAAACGCACTGGAAAATGTACAGAAAGCGATCAGCCTGGAATCAGAAACCTCGTCGGCAATAACCCACGAGATGCCCGCCAGATTACAGGAAGAGTGGGAAGGCACGCGCTTCGCTCATGAGCTGTTTGATAAACCTATTCTGCTTAACGGGGTGCGTTTCAGTACCACGGCCCGGGAAGTCTATGAAAGAGCGCTGGAGCTGGCCCGGACTGAAGAGTTCAGATCGGTAGAAAAAGCCCATTTCAATTTTCACTTCGGCAATGTGCTCTATAACGAGGAGCATGCTCAGACACGTTTCATTGACCCTGACTTTTCCGTACGCGGGCTGGATCCGCTTTTCGGCTTCTCGCGGTTTGCTTTTTCGTTCTGGCATGAGCTTGCGGCAGAGGTAAAGGATGCAGTCAAAATGGTCCCGATGGCGGATGCACTGATGTTCGTGCTGGCGAAACCGGACTACGGCAGCATTCTTAGCGAGATCCCTGAGTTAGGCGGTATTTCCGGCCTGCTGCCGCTGATGGGGGAAAGTATGCGCAACCGGTTCTATGTCCTCACCACCTACTGTTTCCTGAGGAGTATCCGCATCAACGGCAGTAAACAGCCCTGGAAAGCGCCGCGCTCTCCCGTTGTTGCCAGCCCGGAAGAAGTGCTGATGCTGGGCCTGCTGGCCTACCTCGAAGGACCGGTTGCTGAGGCTGAAAGCCTCTGTGCGTAATTTCAATTCAATATAGGATGATAAGGATATGTCGCTGGTAAGCAGTAGTCCCTTAGAACAAGGATTTGAGGCGCCAAGGCGCTATCTGGCGGCTGCCGCCATTTTGATTGGCGTGGTTATGGCGGCGCTGGACAGTTCCATCGTCAATATATCCTTGCCCTCTATTGCGGAGGCTTTACGGGTAGATTCTGCCTCTGTCATCTGGGTGACCAACGCCTATCAGGTTGCCAGCGCTGCAACGATGTTGATCTGTGCATCGCTGGGTTCGAGGATAGGGGAGCGGCGCTTCTACACCGCGGGCATGGTGCTGTTTACGCTGGCATCGCTGGGCTGTAGCCTCTCCCCGAGCTTCGGCATGCTGGTTGCCATGCGTATACTTCAGGGGGTGAGCTATGCGGTCATGATCAGCGTCGGGCTGGGTCTGTACAGGGTTATCTTTCCGCCGCATACGTTGGGCACCATTTTAGGGCTGAACGCGCTGGCTTTTGCGGTGGGGACGGCCATCGGCCCGGCGTTAGGCGGCCTGATCATCTCTTATCTGGACTGGCCATGGTTGTTCTACATCAATCTCCCGCTGGGTGCACTTGCCATTGTCTTCTCCCTGATCTCCCTGGGCGTCGATACTGAGAAGGAAAAAGGCTTCGACTGGGGAGGTGCGGTGACCTCAGCCGTCGCTTTAGGGCTGATGGTCATCGCTGTGGATCAGATCGGGCGCTGGGATAGCCGCATACTCATGCTTTGCGGCGTCGCCTCGGTGCTGCTGCTGGCCATCTTTGTCAGCGTGCAGACGCGCTCAAAAAGCCCGTTGTTGCCGCTCGATATATTCCGTTCAAGGCGGTATACCTTTGCGGTGATCTCCTCTGTCTCAATGTTTGTGGCACAGGGGATGGCGCTGGTGGGGTTACCCTTTGTACTGCAGCATGCCTATCACTATTCGGTGCTGGAATCGGCGTTCATCTTTACACCGTGGCCGGTTGCCGTTGCAATCTGCGCTCCGGTGGCGGGCAGGCTGTCCAATCGTTTAAATCCTACCCAGATATCGACAGCCGGCGTGGTGATTTTCTCTCTGGGTTTAGGATCTCTGGCTCTGTTGCCGCAAGCGGCGACGGTGAATGATTTTCTCTGGCGCGTGGCGGTTTGCGGGATTGGCTATGGACTGTTCCTGCCGCCGAATAATAAAGAGATGTTCTCGAATGTGGCACCGAACCGAACGGTCACGGCCTCGGGGGTATTGTCAACCGCCAGGACAGCAGGGCAATCCATTGGTGCGGCGCTGGTCGCGATGGTTATTGCACTGTTGAACGGACTGACGGGGCAGGCGGGGGCACAGTTCGCCGTCTATGTCTTCGGGCTGGCCTGTCTTATCTCTGCGCTATCTTCTGTCTCAAGTATGCTGCGCCTGCACCGGTAACAGAGGTTATGCGTTATGCCCGCCGCAGGATAAATGCCATCCTGCGGCGGCTTTTCTGACGGATGGGTTATTCAGGCATTCACCGTTCAGATGACAAAAAATCCGCATACCCTGCTTTAGTGTCCGCGCTCTTTGACGCGTTAATGGCGATGCTGGCAGTCATGCCCGCCACTAATTCGACCCCGTTGGGCAGATGATCAATATGGATGCGTACCGGAATACGCTGAGCGAGTCGCACCCAGCTAAACGTGGACTCTACATCCGGCAGGCCCTGGCTACCGGGTGCGTCATTGCTATCATCTATCCCGCGACCAATGCTTTCTACGTGGCCTGTCAGCGCAGGTGCATATCCCATCAGCACGATTTTTGCCGTGCTACCGACATGAATACGCTGCATTTTCGTTTCCTCAAAATAACCCACTACCCAGAAACTGCTGGCATCAATAATGGCAACTTTTGTCTCCCCCGCGTTGGCATAATCGCCGGGACGCAGTCTCAGATGCGTGACATAGCCGTCTGCCGGAGAATGAATTGTCGCGCGGGAAAGATTGAGTTTTGCCAGTTCCAGCGCTGCCAGCGCCCCCTGATATTCCGCCGCCGCAACGCCCGCCGCACTGCTGGTATTTTGTATATCTTCTTTAGAGATTACCCCGCTAATCTGACTGCGACGTCTGGCAGCATCCTGACGCATTTGCATTTCATTTCGCTTCGCGTCAACCTCAGCCTGAGCGCTGAGTACCGCCAGTTTCAACCATTGCGGATCGATTGAATAAAGAATATCTCCGCGATTAACCCATTGGTTATCCATCACGGCAACGCGGTTTACCGGCCCGGAAACATCTGGCGTGATTTGCACCACATCTGCCCGTACCCGACCGTCACGCGTCCAGGGCGTCTGTGCATAATGTTTCCACAGCATGAAGGCAATAATGGCTGCCACCATGACGGCGCTTAGTGTAAATATATAGCGGCCTAACAGCGAAAAAAATGGTTTCATACTGATAATCCTGACGCGTCCAGCCCCTGCATTAACAAGGCAAAGATAATAATAAAAGTCGTGAAATCAATGAGCGGCCGGCAGGGTAAACGCCGATAGAATCTGCTAAAAGATAAAAAGGGTGTGATTAAAATCGTGCCGGAAAATGCCATCAAAGCCATGACTAATAAGCCAGGCAAAAAGACGCCACCGATATTAATGTCAGTAATCATGTGACTGTTCCTTATCCCTCTCTTTTAATGCACAGTTTTTTAACGCACAGTGCAGATCAATAATATGCTCAATAAGAGCGTGCGGTTGTTGATGTGAAACCGGCGGGTTAATGGCGAGTATCAGGCTAATACGTTTCTGTAATTCACCGGGCTGCGCACCGCGGGCCAGCAGGTTGAGAAGTGTATTTACCTGTAATGCGGTTTCTCCCTCCAGCTTATTCAGTGAGCGTTTTAAATAAGTCACTGCAAGTCCAATATTTAAATAATGCAGCAGGCTATTTAGCACCGAGTCCGCCGTCTGGTTACTGCGCGGGAGCCGGGGCAGGATCAGGGCAGTTCGATCTATCATCAGATTCACCCAGGCCACATCATTCATGGATGAGAGACCCTTTGCGCGATATCTGATGTCACGGCGACATCGGTGCAGCAGACGACGGATAGCAGAATCCGCCTGTACGGTCTGTAATAAACCCATACTGACCACGGCATAGCCGGTTGCGGCAAATAACGCGACCGCCGTGTTGATGGCAGTGGCAAAGTCACCACTGTAGCGTGCCCCTAATTCAGACAAGATGGGCAGTGTCAGCGTGATGCCCATAGCCATGAACGTGGTGGGCGGTCTGGCCTGCAGAGATCCGGCCAGCAAATAAGCAGGCGCAAGTACCGCAACCAGCACACTAAATTCGGTCACCTGGGGAAGAAGGATGAAGCTATAAATCAGGCTGATAATCACGCCATAGACGGAGCCTGCAATATATTTAACGATATGAGGAACCGGCGTGTCGAAACTGCCAAATAATGTGCAGCAGACGCCGAGAATCGATACCGCTGTGGCGCCATCGGGCCACGCGGAGTAAATCCACAGCAGACAGCCACTGAAGATGATGGCAAACGCCCCCAGCGCAGCACGCGCAGCCGTAAAATGATCCCGGTGATAAACGTAACCTTTTGCCTCTTCGGCTCCATCAATCATATGCTCAGGTTTGGCCAAAAGGAGGGCATGAGAAAGCTGTTCGCATTGCTGCAAAAGCATGATTGTCTCTTCCAGCCGTTTGACAAAATTAACGCGCAGCGCTTCTTTAAAATTTAATTCGTCAGCGGATGACCGGTGTCGCAACGCCACACAACGTCGCCGCAGCCTTTCAGCACCGGCCTTACGCGCGGTTGAATCCTCACAGGCGAGCCAGTCTGTGACCTCACTGACCAGCGTCGCAATGCTGTCCGGTAAGAGGTTTAATTCGTGCAGATAATCATGTAACTGGTTACTCACAACCAAGAGCCGCGACAATCTGTCATGTATTAACTGACGTGCTTTACGTGATGATTTTGATATCGCGAAGTCATAGGGCAGATGATGACCAAACCCGTCAAGGGACTGTAACGTCAGCGCAAGCTGAAGCTGCTTTTCTTTCTCGCCGGCTTCTCTTTTTAACGTGTCAATCACCATCCGGCGGGCATCACGCTGTGTTACCGCGAGCTTGCTGTTGAAAAGACCCGTAATGCGTTTGGGTATGACATAGCGGTGGATAAAGCTGGCACACAGGATCCCGATCATGATCTCCTGTACCCGGGTGATGGCGATGTCAAAAATTGCGCCGGGTTCGAACACCGCAGGAAAACCAATAAGACTTGCCGTGTAGCCCGCCAGAACAAAAGCATAGGCGCGGGGGGTACGGTCAAGCTGCGAAAAATAAAGGCAAAGTGTTATCCAGCCGGTCAGTACCAGACTGCAAATTATCGGTGTGTTGACAAAATTGGGCACAATCACCACCGTCATCGCCGCGCCTGTTATCGTGCCCGTCAGGCGATAAACGCTTCGGCTCAGTGAGGCACCGACGGACGTCTGCGAAACGATATAGACAGTAATAATTGACCAGGAAGGCCTGTCCAGACCGACAGACAAAGCGATGTAATAGGCCAGCATGGCAGCGGTAAACGTCTTGGCTGAATATAACAACGCATTCGCATCGTTAAGAAGCAAGGAGGAGGGGAATGCCCTGCGTAAAGAGTTGAACATGAGAGTAATGGCCCCTGGCAAGCGGTGGTGGCAAAAGAGTCATTTGCGCATACCGGCAATTATTGCCAGATTACTCAGGGGTGGAAATACTCTATACTGCCAAAAAATACCTGAATCCGGCCAATATGACGCTTTCCCGCGACGTTATTTCACTTTTTGATCCCGACTCCACCGGCTGTGCGGCTGTGGCGCGCCACATTGATTTCACCGAGTACGAAGCGGAAGTCCCCGTTCACACCCATCGAAAGGGACAGTTCATCCTTGCCCTGTATGGTGCGGTAACCTGTCGGGCTGAGAATGACATATGGATTGTGCCGCCTCACTGCGGCGTATGGATCCCCGGAGGAACTCCCCATAGTGCGAGAGCCACCTGGAATGCGCATCTCAGCTATTTATTTGTTGAGCCGGGAGCCGCCGCACTACCAGAACAATGCTGCACATTTGCTGTTTCTCCCCTTATTCGCGAACTGATTAGTCGTCTGGTCGGGGAAGATGCGCATTACCCGCCGGACAGCCATGCGGCACGGCTGGCACGGGTCACGCTTGATGAACTGGTGAATATGCCGCAGCAGAATTTTAATTTGCCGGTCTCAGAAAATCCCAAAATACGTGAGATGGCCGATGCGCTGGTCAGCCATCCGCAAGACCGCAGTACATTGCGTGAGTGGGCAAAACGCCTGGCATTAAGTGAACGTTCCCTTGCACGACTTATGGTGCGCGAAACAGGGCTTTCATTCGGACGCTGGCGTCAGCAACTTCATTTAATTATTGCGCTACGGGGGCTTGCCAGCGGCCAGTCCGTACAAAATGTGGCGAATGAATTAGGCTATGAGTCAGTCAATGCTTTCATCACCATGTTTAAGAAGTCTGTCGGCTGCACGCCTGCGCTCTATTTTAGTGAAAGAAAATAAGCCTGATACGGCCCGCGGACGATGACCTTCAATGCGCCGTGGCGAGGCATCTGCTGCCAGAACCCGCAAAAATCCCCTGTTGTTAATCAAATAAACTGAATCAGTATGTTAAACAAATGATATTTATTCTCATCCTGAGTCGCGTAAAGTAAACCCATCACTAAGCCCTGTTCCGCATGACAGAGACAGGGCACCGGTTTACGGATTATGAGGATGAAGACGCTATGAAAAAGATTGGATTTTTATCATTCGGGCACTGGACGCCATCCCCCCAGTCGGGCACGCGCTCGGCGGCTGATGCCTTATTGCAATCTATCGATCTGGCTGTCGCAGCCGAAGAACTGGGGGCCGATGGCGCTTATTTTCGGGTGCATCATTTTGCGCGCCAGCTTGCGTCGCCTTTCCCGTTGCTGGCAGCCATCGGCGCGAAAACCCGCAAGATTGAGATCGGTACCGGCGTTATCGATATGCGCTATGAAAATCCGTTGTATATGGCGGAAAGCGCCAGCGCTGCGGATCTGATTTCCGGGGGGCGTTTACAGCTCGGTATCAGCCGTGGTTCGCCTGAGCAGGTCATCGACGGCTGGCGCTATTTTGGTTATCAGCCGGAAGAAGGCGAAACGGAAGCCGATATGGCGCGCCGTCATACAGAGAAACTGCTTGATGTCCTGCGCGGCGAAGGTTTTGCGAAACCTAATCCGCAACCGATGTTTGCGAATCCGCCGGGTTTGTTACGCCCTGAACCCTATTCTGCCGGGCTGCGTGAACGTATCTGGTGGGGCGCGGGCTCGAATGCTACCGCCGTCTGGGCGGCGAAACTGGGCATGAACCTGCAAAGCTCCACGCTGAAAGATGATGAAACCGGCGAGGCGTTCCATATTCAGCAGGCGCAGCAAATTCGCGCTTACCGTCAGGCCTGGGCTGAGGCGGGGCATGAGCGTACACCGCGTGTGTCCGTCAGCCGCAGTATTTTCGCCCTGATGGATGACCGCGACCGCGCGTATTTTGGCGGCAGCGGCGATGATGGCGACAAAGTCGGCTTCCTCGATGAGAAAACCCGGGCGATTTTCGGCCGCAGCTATGCGGCGACACCGGACAGATTGATCAAATTGCTGAAGCAGGATGAAGCGATCGCCGAAGCCGACACCTTATTGCTGACCGTTCCGAATCAGCTCGGCGTCGATTATAACGTGCATGTGATTGAGTCAATTCTCAAATATGTCGCCCCTGAAATGGGCTGGCGTGAATAATCGCTGAAGAAAGTTTCAGAAACCCAAAGCCTGCATGAGGAAACTCAGGCGGGCTTTTTGCATTTTGAGACGCTGACAGAGAAACCTCTGTCAGTCAGGGGCTATTCTATAATCAGAGCGGGTGGCATTTTGGTGATAAAACCCGCAAAAAGCGCGTATAAGTCCTAAGGCAAAATCTATCAAATACATAGGGTGATTCAGATGTGACTGGTTTCAATCCGCGTATAGAGTAGCAATGAGACTACATAACAGGAGTGTGAGCATGAGCAGTTCTATTGATGAAGAAGCAAACGACGCAAAGCCAATTGTTGAAGCAGACAGAGAAGCCGGTGCCGGTAAATGTCCTTTCCATGAAGGAAACTCAAATAAAGCCTCTGGCGGCGGGACAACTAACCGTGACTGGTGGCCTAACCAGCTCAGGGTTGACCTGCTGAATCAGCACTCAAATCGCTCAAACCCGTTGGGCGAATCCTTTGATTATCGTAAAGAATTTGCCAAATTAGATTACTCCGCACTGAAAGCCGACCTCAAAGGGGTGCTCACTGCGTCGCAGCCCTGGTGGCCGGCGGACTGGGGCAGCTACATCGGTCTGTTCATTCGTCTGGCATGGCACAGCGCCGGGACGTATCGCTCCGTCGACGGACGCGGTGGTTCCGGTCGCGGCCAGCAGCGCTTCGCCCCGTTAAACTCCTGGCCGGACAACGTCAGTCTGGATAAAGCGCGCCGTCTGTTGTGGCCGGTGAAACAAAAATACGGTCAGAAAATTTCCTGGGCCGATCTGTATATTCTGGCGGGGAACGTCGCGCTGGAAAACTCCGGTTTCCGCACCTTTGGTTTTGGTGCCGGGCGTGAAGACGTCTGGGAACCGGATCTGGACATTAACTGGGGTGATGAAACCACCTGGCTGGAACACCGCCATCCTGAAGAGCTGGCCAAATCGCCGCTGGGCGCGACTGAAATGGGGCTGATTTACGTCAACCCGGAAGGGCCGAATCACAGTGGTGATCCGGCGTCGGCTGCGCCGGCCATTCGTGCCACGTTCGGTAATATGGGCATGAATGATGAAGAGATCGTCGCGTTGATTGCCGGTGGTCACACGCTGGGTAAAACACACGGCGCAGGTCCGGCCGATAATGTGGGTGTTGACCCGGAAACCGCACCGATTGAATCACAAGGCCTGGGCTGGAAAAGCAGTCACGGAACCGGTGTCGGCGCGGATGCCATCACCTCCGGCCTGGAAGTGATCTGGTCGCAAACCCCGACGCAGTGGAGCAATTACTTCTTCGAGAACCTGTTCAAATACGAGTGGGTGCAGACCCGCAGCCCGGCAGGGGCGATTCAGTTCGAAGCCGCTGATGCGCCGGACATTATTCCTGATCCGTTCGATACCTCAAAAAAACGCAAACCGACCATGCTGGTGACCGATCTGACGCTGCGTTTTGATCCGGAATTCGAGAAAATTTCCCGTCGTTTCCACGGTGATCCGCAGGCCTTCAACGAAGCTTTTGCCCGTGCATGGTACAAACTGACCCACCGCGATATGGGGCCGAAAGCCCGTTACATCGGACCGGAAGTGCCAAAGGAAGACTTAATCTGGCAGGATCCGTTGCCGGTGCCGGTGTATCACCCGACGGCTGGCGATATCGCGCAGCTTAAAGAAAAAATTGCCGCTTCCGGCCTGAGCGTCAGTGAACTGGTC
The DNA here is from genome assembly GCF_023701875.1 of Rahnella sp. CG8. Classification (NCBI taxonomy): domain Bacteria; kingdom Pseudomonadati; phylum Pseudomonadota; class Gammaproteobacteria; order Enterobacterales; family Yersiniaceae; genus Rahnella; species Rahnella sp. CG8. The sequence continues at coordinate 54,051 of NZ_JABAED010000006.1, read as the reverse complement.
TCGGTGGCGTGGGCGTCAGCGTCGACCTTCCGTGGCGGCGACAAACGCGGCGGTGCGAACGGTGCGCGTCTGGCGCTGCGTCCGCAAAGAGACTGGGAAGTGAATGCCATTGCAGCCCGCGCACTGCCTGCTCTGGAAGCTATCCAGCAGTCATTCCAGAAGGTGTCTCTGGCGGATGTGATCGTTTTAGCCGGTTCGGTTGGTATTGAAAAGGCGGCGAAAGCGGCTCATATCGACATCGACGTGCCTTTCACGCCGGGTCGGGTGGATGCGCGTCAGGATCAGACGGATATTGAGTCGTTCGAACTGCTTAAGCCTAAAGCGGATGGTTTCCGTAACTACCGTGGCGAAACGGCCAATACATCGACTGAAAATCTTCTGATCGACAAGGCTCAGCAACTGACCCTGACCGTGCCGGAATTAACGGTGCTGGTCGGCGGATTACGTGCGCTGGGGGCTAACTACGACGGCAGTAATCTGGGCGTGTTCTCGGAAAAAACCGGTGAGCTGAACACGGATTTCTTCGCGAATCTGCTGGATATGCGTACCGAATGGAAACCTGTTGATGGCTCCGGTGAGCGTTTTGAAGGTCGTGATCGCGTCAGCGGAGAAGTCAGATTCGCCGCCACGCGTGCCGATCTGGTGTTTGGCTCGAATGCCATATTACGTGCCAACGCGGAGGTTTACGCCAGCAGTGACGCCAAAGAGAAGTTCGTGAAAGACTTTGTCGCCGCCTGGACTAAAGTGATGAATCTGGACAGATTCGAGCTTTGATCTGAACTGATCGTTTGAAAGCCAAAAGCCCGCTTAAATTTTATTAAGCGGGCTTTTTTTTCAGTCACGCAATAAAAGAGGATTGTTATCTAATTCCAGGGTGTCGCGTACCTCCCAGCCCCTGAGCTTGCCGGGGTTAAGTAACCCGTCGGGATCAAGACACTTTTTAACCGAAACGACGTCAGGTTTAATTTCTCCCTGTTTACCCTCTTCAATGCGATAAACATGCGGGTTATTTATTTTCACGTCATTATCACGGAAGATTTTCATTATTTCGTTCAGTCTTTCTTCGGTGGAATAACGCACAAGTTGTAAACCGCTGGCGGTGATATTGCCGTCATTGTCACGCAGGAACTCAATATGCGAAATCACCTCGTCGCCGAACAAAGCCGCCATATCGATGATCTGCTGGCGATAATTCGTATAATTAAACGCCGTCTGTAAATAGGTCAGGGTGCTGTCAATTTTCAGCGCGTGCAGCGTGGTGTGGTTCCAGCAATATTCCATCAGCGACGCATTAGCCTCACGCGCCGCGTCGGCAGACTGACGCACTGCGCTGTGCCCGTGGTACTTTTCCAGCAGATGGGCGCAGAAACCTTCGCTTTCCTGCGCAATCACGCTGATCACCGCATGCTGGCTGGCCTGATAATGCCCGTTCAGATGACTGAAATAAGACGGGATCGGCGCGGCAAACAGCGCGAGCTGGCGTTTGACCAGCCCCGGTGAACGGGCAACGGCGTTGGCATAATCCAGTGCGTCGGTGAAGTCGTCGAACACGTCCAGCCGTTCAATCCACTGATGAACCGGTGCCAGCGCCAGTTCAACCTCAAGCACAATGCCGTTGCTGCCATACGCGTGATGCAGCAGCAATGCCTGCGGGGCGGGCACATGCAGAATGCGCGGTTCGGCTTCCATGGTCATGACTTTTACGCTGAGCACATTGCCCGGCGCGCCGAGCGGGCCGTAGTTGATCGAGCCGATACCGCCAAAGCCGCCGCCGTAAAGGCCACCCAGGCTGGCGAGCCGGTAAGTGGAGGGCATGCAGCGCAGTTCCCAGCCTGCCGGACGGGTCAGGGTTTCAATCTCCGCCAGCCGGATCCCCGCCTGTGCCCGCACCACGCCGTTGCCCAGTTCGCAAACCTGATTAAACCCGGTCATGTCCACCAGAATTCCGCCTTCCAGCGGCACCAGTTGGCCGTAGTTGCCGGTCGCGCCGCCGCGCAAAATCAGCGGTAACTGGTGCTGAACGCAGGCTTTCACCAGCAAAATCAGCTCTTCTTCGCTGCGCGGCCTGACCACAGCATCGGCCTGTTTGTCTTCCAGTTGCCGCTTGAGCACCGGGCTGAACCAGTGAAAATCACGGGAAAGGCGTTTAACCTTCGGCGCCTGTAAAGTCCAGTCGAGATCAGGCAGCGCCTGCTGAATCAGGGCGAGCGCCTGTTGACGTTGTTCGCTGTCCATATTCTTCCTGCCAAAAATGAATGAGGTTAATGAGATTGCACGGCTTCGCTTTCATGCCAGGCGCTCAGGGCGCGCCTCGAAATCCACGACATCACACCAAACAGCGCGATACCGGTGAGTGAAATTAACAGCAGGGCGGCAAACATCAGCGGGATGTCGAGCTGATAGCCCGCCTGCAATATCTGGTAGGCCAGACCGGTGTTATTGCCGCCGGTGCCCGCCACGAATTCAGCCACCACGGCACCAATCAGCGACAGGCCACTGGAAATGCGCAGCGCGCCGAAAAAATACGGCAGCGCAGAAGGGATGCGTAAGCGGATCAGGATTTGCAGACGGCTGGCGCGGCTGAGCTGGAAATAACTCAGCAGGCCGGGCGAGACACTGCGCAACCCCTGCGTGGTGTTAGAAATGATCGGGAACACCGCCATCAGCGTCGAACACACCACCAGCGACAACGTGGTGTCTTTGACCCAGATGATGATCAGCGGCGCGATGGCGACAATCGGGGTCACTTGTAAAAACACGATGTACGGGAACAACGCGGTTTCAACAAAGCGGTTCTGCACCAGCACGAAAGCCACGACCGAACCGATGACGATGGAGAGTAAAAACGAGATCAAAGTGATTTTCAGCGTAAACAGCAGTGACATGGTCAGCGTACCGAAGTTGGTCCACAGGCTTTCCAGCATCACTACCGGCGAAGGCACCAGAAACTGGGGGATTTTGAAATAACTCACCCAGCCCTGCCACAGCAAAACCACCACAATCGCGACCACAGCCGGATACAGCACCTTGCGAAAGGTTTGGTTATTGATCCACGGAGAGGATTTTTGAGTTTGCATAGCGTTACTCCATACCCGATTGGCTGGCTTGCAGCAGGCTGTCCTGCAACTGCTTCGCATAGCGTGAAAATGCCGGACTGACGCGGAAATCGTCGTTGCGCGGGAAGGGTTCGTTAATGGCGATATCTTCCACTACCCGCCCCGGACGGGCGGCCATCATGATCACCCGCTGCGACAGAAATACCGCTTCGTGAATCGAATGCGTGACGAACACCACCGTCAGCCCCTGTTCCCGCCACAGGCGCAGCAGATCGCTGTCGAGCTTGTTGCGGGTGATTTCATCCAGCGCACCAAAAGGTTCATCCATCAGCAGCAGTTTCGGACGCGTCACCAGCCCGCGGGCAATGGAGACGCGCATCTGCATGCCGCCTGACAGTTCGCGCGGCAGGACTTTGGCAAATTTCCCCAGTCCTACCAGTTCCAGTGCTTCACTGACGCGGGTATTGGCTTCGGCTCGCGGCACGCCCGCCAGATCCAGCGGCAAACGCACGTTGTTCTGCACGTTGCTCCACGGCATCAGCGTGGCTTCCTGAAACACGAATGACAGCGGCACCTGCGCTTTTTCACGGCTGTCGCGCCGCCACAGCACCAGTTTGCCGTCGCTGGGTTCCGTCAGCCCGGCGACCATTTTCAGCAGCGTACTTTTGCCACAGCCCGACGGGCCGAGCAGGGTGACGAATTCACCCTGATTGATGGTCAGATTGACCGGCAAAAGGGCGCGGGTGCCGTTGCTGTAAATTTTCTCCGCCGACAGCACTTCGATGGCAGGCACGGGTGGCGGATTGGCTGAGCGGACATCGCTCATCACGGTCAGTTTGGGGGCTGAATTCATGGCATAACCTTCGCGTCTTTGATCATGTCGAGGGTATAAGTCTGCTCAAACGGCACTTTATCCGCGTCGATCAGCTTGTTTTTCACCAGCATGTCCCAGGTCTTTTTCAGACGCGGTTCAGTGATGATGCCGATACCGCCGGTTTGTGCGTCGCCGCCGGTCACCAGCTCATACTTCTTCATCTGTGCGATGCCGAAGGCAATCTGGTCTGCCCCCATACGCGGGTTGGCCTGAGTGATAAGCTGGTTGCCCGCGGCCGGATCCTGCAAGTATTCCTTCCAGCCCTGCATCGAGGCCTTCACGAAAGCGGCCACCGCTGCCGGGCGTTTTTTAACAGTATCCGCCATGCAGATAATCGAGTTGCCGTACGGCGGGTAACCCCAGTCGCTGAGCATGTAGACGTAGAACGGTTTGCCGCCTTTTTCGATCGAGAAAGGTTCGGAGGTGACATAACCCTGTTGCACCAGATTATTGTCTGCCAGGAACGGCTGCACGCTGAAGGTGTACGGGCGGATTTTGGCACTCCCCAGCCCCAGTTCACTTTTCGCCCACGGCCAGAAAGAGGTATATGCCTCGGTGGCCAGCAGGAAGGTTTTGTCTTTCAGTTCCTGACCTTTCTCCACTTTGTCGTGGCTGATAAACACCGTCGGCGAATGCTGGAATACCGTCGCGACGGTCACCGCATGCACGCCTGCCTGCCAGGTTTCCAGCGCCTGACCGTTGTCGCCGAGCGTACAGTCAGCCTGTCCGGCGGCCATCAGTTGCATCACATTGACCTGCGGGCCGCCCATTTTGATGCTGACATCCAGACCGGCGGTTTTGTACAACCCTTTGGCCTGCGCCTGGTAAAAACCGCCGTGCTCCGCCTGCGCGTACCAGTTGGTCAGGAAGGTAAATTTCTCTTCCGCCATGCTGGTGGTGGAAACCCCGGCCAGCAGCACGGCCAGCAGGCTGTAAGTGAAGGGACGCTGTATTTTCATCTTGAGAATTCCTTTATTCAGAGGCCAGAGAAGACGAAGGAGGAGTGAAGCTGGTTTGCACAAAGCCGTTCCAGTGGTGTTTTCCCCAGGTTGGCTCGCTGCGGGCTTTCCATTGCATGTGATGGATTTCGGTGATCGCCTGCGCCCAGCTTGCCGCCAGCGAATCGAGGATCGCGTGGCCCTGTTCAGCGGTTGCGCCGGTCGGGTCGCCAATGACGCCGCTCGGGCCAAAATCATAGGAAGCCCAGGCAGCGGCAGGGCGTCCCGATGACAGCGTCGGGCACGGGAATTCCGGCGGATAATTGGCGACGGCATGTTCGATGTGAACACATTCCGGTGCCAGCGCCAGCATTACAGCGGTTTCGCTGTGACCGGCATGCATCGCCATTTTCTGCTCCTGCGCGCTCAGGAACTGATTTTCCACGTTGGGCACGCGGAACACGTCGTGAGGGATCATGATCATGTCGCCGTGACGCAGGCGCATTTCCCGCGAAGCCATTTGCAGCACCTGCGGTTGTCCGCCGTGACCGTTAATCATCAGCAGCTTGCGGAATCCGGCGCGATACAGGGATTCGGCAATTTCTAAAACCGTCTGCAACAGCGTGTCGCCGGTTAAGGTCAGTGTGCCGGGGAAATTTAAATGTTCGTCAGATTTGCCGTAGGTGATGGGCGGAATAGCGTAAGCAGGAATAGCTTCCGGCAGCCGCGCCAGCGCATGGCCCGCCACGCCGGAGGAGATCACGCTGTCAACCGAACATGGCAGATGCGGCCCGTGCTGCTCAATCGCACCGGTCGGTAAGACGATCACGGTGTTGGCTTTGTCGGGCAGGGCGGCAATGGCCGTCCAGCTCAGAAAAGGGAGAAAACGCGCTGCGGGAATATAACCGTTAATCATGCTGTGCCTCGTGGTCGGACATTTTAGGGTTAGCGGGACTGGGGTAACCAGGCGGTGGCTTCCACCTCAATCAGCACCCCGGCATCTGGCAGCATTTCGCTGACCTGCACCACGGTGGAAACCGGCGGCTGCCCGGGATAAAAGAGTTTTCTGACCCGGCTGTAATACGGGAAGTGATCGAGATTGCGAAAATACTGCACCAGCTTGATCACATCGCTCATTTGCCCGCCTGCGTCTTCAATGGTGTGGCGGATGCTTTCGAGCACATACCAGCTTTGCGCCAGAACCGGCCCCTGTTTGGCGTCAGTCGAGAATTCGCCGGTTTCGCCCAGCAGCTGGCGTGCTTCGGCGGGGATATCCTGAAAACCGCGCACGATGGTCGCCGTCTGCGGGTTAACGGGAATAATGCCGGAGAGAAAAACGAAATCACCGGCACGACGCCACGCGGCATATTTGGCGAGCGGTTTTCCCGCTCCCGCTTCAAGACTCATGGGATAACTCCTGATTCCAGGTACGTTGGTGCGTCAGCCTGCCGTGGTGAATAACCAGACGGGCCGCGCTGTGTAAAGGCCAGGTCAGGCTGTCGCTGCCCGGGAAGAGAACCAGCGTGGCGTCGCTGCCGGGCGCAAGTGGCAGGGCGTTCTGAGCCTCACCGGTCAGTGCGCCGACATCGCAAATAAGCCGTGACTGCTGATCAAAAACGTTTTCAAGCTGAAGCGCGAACAGGGCGCAGCTCAGCGTATCCAGCGGGTCATAACTGCCCGCCGGACAAAAGGCGTCCTGCACGTTATCGCAGCCAAGCAGCATCGGAATGCCCGCCGCCTGTGCTTCTTTCAGCAAGGTGATACCGCGCTGGCGCGGCGTGCGACCTGTGACGGCGTCCTGCAACAGCAGGTTGGTCATCGGCAGCGCAATCAGCGTGACGCGCTGCGCCGCCAGCACACTCAAAATCTCCTGCGCCTGTTGTTCACTGCCGGAAGCCAGCGCACAGCCGTGGCTGCAACAGATATGGCCGCTGAATGTGCTCTCCGACAGGTAATCCGCCAGCCAGCTCAGGCCGTGTGCCACCGGCGAAAGCTCCTCGTCGATATGCAAATCCAGATTCAGTTTCCAGCGTGCGGCGCTGTGCATCAGGTGGGTCATCGCCGCCGGATCCCAGTTTGAGGAGTGGATAAATCCGCCCAGCAGGCAGTCTTTTCCGTTTTGTGCCACCGCGCGGGCGATGCGGTCAGCCGCTTCGGCATCGGCGAAAAAGCTCAGCGGTGCCAGCGCCACCCGCTCCAGCGTGACACCCGGTTGCGCCATCCCGCTCAGCTCAAGCCAGGCCTGCGGTGGCTCCACGTCAAACCAGTCAATGTGAGTGCGCAAACGGGTCACGCCGTTCGCCGCTGCCCAGCTCAGTGCCTAGCCGGCACGCTGGCGAATGTCAGCCGCCGTCCAGTGCTGACGGTCCTGATGCAGGGTTTCAATGGCCGCCAGCAGACCGGGTTTTGACGGGCGGCTGCGGGCAAGGGTGAAGATTTTATCGAGATGCGCATGGGGTTCAACCAGCCCCGGCAGCGCCAGTGCGCCGTGTGAGTTCCACAAATCATCTTGTTCTGGCTGATAAGGCGTCACGGACGCAATTTTGCCTGCATCAAAACGCACATCTGCCGTCACCGGTTCGCCTGCCTGCAAAGGCCATCCGTCGGGCAGCAACCACGCGGGGAGGCGAACGTTAGCAATGCCATTAAGTGTTGCAGCGGGGGTGGGAATGTTCATCGTCAGGCTCCGCGTGGACATTACAGGTCGAGGACCAGAACGGGACTTTTGGATCGCGAACAGCACAGCGTTATCTGCGTGTTCTCCGCTTTCTCTTCTTCAGTCAGCACGCAGTCACGGTGATCGGGAATACCGTCGATCACGTCAGTAATACAGGAGCCGCAAATACCCTGTTCGCACGACAGCATAATATCGACTCTGGCACTTAATAAAATTTCAGCAATCGTCTGGTGCGGGCCGACTAAATAACGTTGTCCGGTGGAGTTAAGCTGAATATGAAATGCCTGGCTGTCGGCTTCATTATTCAGATTCGCATTACTGAACCGTTCGAAAGATAATTGATTTTCCTGCCAGTGATGGGTCTGCATAATGTCTTTAAGCCGCTGAATAAATCCGTCCGGGCCGCAGGCCAGCACCCGGGTATTCTCATCCGGCTGCAACAAACTCAGTGGCGTGTTATGGCGCAGGGAATCGTTTGCGCTGCTGTCATGAAAAAAGACGTGTTTCGCTAAGGCAGGCGCGGTTAAACGCGGCAGATACGCAATGTGTTCCCTGCCTGAAACAGAGTAATGCAGTTCAAATTCAATCTGTTGCTCAGCCAGGTGTTCCGCCATCGCCAGCAACGGCGTGATGCCGATCCCCCCGGCAAACAGTAAATATCGCCCGGCCTGTGGCAGCGGAAAATGATTGCGCGGTGCCGAGATCATCAGGTTATCGCCGGGGCGGAAATGATGATGAATGAAGTGCGAGCCGCCGGTGGAGTGTTCCGCCAGTTTGACGCAAATTTCATAATATTCACCGCTGCTGTTTTCACTGCACAAAGAATACTGGCGCGGGCCGAGTTCGGGAATAAAAACGTCAATGTGTGCTCCCGGTAAATAAGCCGGTAATAAACTTCCTTGCTGCGCAACCAGCTGCAGGGAAATATTCCCGACACCGTTGATATTGGCGGTTTTAATTGTGACAGGGATTAATCCGGCATCTTTCATCGTCATTTACCGTATTGACTCTGGTGAAACATTCATAAAAAGGGGAGTCGGTCCGTTTGCCGCATAACCCGCTGTCTTAACGCGCATTACTGCGCGGAGCCGGCCTGATGAGCGGTGAAACGATTGTTCCCGTTGCAATGAAAGCTACGTTATTGTTATAAAACTGTTGCGTCCAGCGCTTTGATTCGCACATCCCGTTGCATAAAAGAGAGCACTCATTATGTTCGCATTCTCCCGGTTTCTGCTGTACTTCACTGAGGTTGCCCGCCAGGGATCGTTCCGTAAGGCGTCGGAAACCCTGCACGTTGCCGCATCGTCAATTGACCGGCAGATATTGCGGGTTGAAAAAGAATTAGCCATGCCGCTGTTTGAGCGACACCCCACCGGGCTGCGGCTGACGGCGGCGGGCGAGCTGTTACTGCATGCTGCCAATAACTGGAAAAAGGATTTCTCGCGTGTCTGCGAACAGCTCGACGATCTGCGCGGGTTACGGCGCGGACACGTGCGCATTGCCACCATTGATGCCATCAACCGGCAGTTTTTCTCGTCGATGCTCAAAAAGGTGCATCTCGAGTATCCGAACATTTCATTCACCCTGACCACCATGAACAACGTGGACATCCAGCAGGCGCTGATGTCGGGCGATGCTGATTTCGGACTGATGCTGAATCCGCAAAGCTCCCGCGAGTTGCAGGTGCGGGCTTTTGCCGAAATCGATTTGGGTGTTGTTGTGCCCAAAGGGCACCCGCTCGGGGGCAGAAGCGGCGTGCGTTTTAATCAGTGCATGGAATATCCGTTTATCCTGCCCGCCGCGCCGCTGATGCTGGCCGAGCCGGTGCAGGCGCTGATGAATATCAACGGCGACATGATTCATGAGGTCGCGGTATCGAATAACATCCACATGATCCGCTCGCTGATTAAGGAGAAAATGGGCATCGGCATTCTGTGCTGGCTCGATATCATGGATGAGGTGGAAAGCGACGAACTGCAGTTTATTCCGCTGACCGATCCGCAGTTAAAAACCTTCACGCTCTCCCTGTGCGTCGCCCCTTCACGACAACTTTCTCTGGCCGCTTCGATGATGCTCAAACAACTGGAGATGTTATTCAGCCAGATCCAGACTCCGGGGCGCGACCGGCACTGATTTGCACTGATTTGGTGCTTCACGCTCTGTGATGAATCAAAGGTTGCAGGGTGTGATGTCTGTTTATCCCGACAACGCGCAGGGAAAGCGGGTCTGCGAAGTTGGCATCGTTTTTGTATAGTTAAACGTGAGTAGAAGCGGTCAGTGCAGGCAACTGCGCGGGACATTGCTCAGCAACCATTTCGCGGTTCATTTTGAGCCGGTCAGGGGGCTGAGCCGCGTTTGCTTATCCTCCCTCCGGCGATGATTAGGAGAGGAGCAATGAAGTCAATTTCCCGCATTCCCCTGTCTTGCTGCGTGCTGAGCACGCTGATTGCTGGTGCTTTCTCACTGTCGGCGCAGGCCGATGAGAAAATCGCGCTGCTGACTTCCTGGTACGCGCAGGCTGAACAGGGCGGCTATTATCAGGCGCTGGCGACGGGCATTTACAAACGTTACGGGCTGGATGTCAGTATTCAGTCCGGCGGCCCGCAGATCAACGGCATGCAGTTACTGTTGTCAAAACGCGCGGATGTGATCATCGGTTATGACCTCCAGTTGCTTGAATCCGTGCAGCGTGGTTTTCAGGCCAAAGCTATCGCCGCCCCTTTCCAGTTCGACCCGCAGGGTTTACTGACGCATGCGTCCGTGACGTCGCTCGACGGCCTGAAAGACAAAACCATTCTGGTGTCCAGCTCCGGGCAATCGACCTGGTGGCCGTGGCTTAAGGCGCGTTATCAGCTCAGTGATTCTCAGGTTCGTCCGTATACCTTCAACATTCAGCCTTTCGTCGCCGACGGGAACGTGGCGCAACAGGCGTATGTCAGCTCTGAAGTGTTTCAGGCGCAGAAGGCTGGCGTGAAATCCAATTTCTTCCTGTTCTCGGAGCACGGCTATCCGCCTTACGGTGGCATTCTGATCACCCGTCCTGAGCTTATCAGCAGCCGGAAAGACGCGATGGCGAAGTTCGTAAAGGCGTCGATGGAAGGCTGGGTGAGTTATCTGCAAAACCCGGCGGCGGGTAATGCGCTGATCAAAAAAGATAACCCGAAGATGACCGACGACCTGCTGGCCTGGGGTGTTGAGCAAATCCAGGCGCACCACCTGATTGATGGCGGCGACGCGGCGACGCAGGGCTGGGGCACCATGACCGAAGCCCGCTGGCAGAAAACCCGTGATTTCATGGTGAACGCCAAACTGCTAAACGCGGATACCGACTGGAAGCAGGCGTATACCACCGAATTTGTTGAGCACATGCAGGTTAAACCCTGAGGAGTGTTGCCATGTCATCTGACTCTTTACTGATTAAAAATGCGCACGCCATCCTCACCGGTCTGCCGGGAGAAGCCGCGCGTCACGCCGGGCCGGATATCCGTGTGCGTAATGGCGTCATCGAGGCGATCGGCCCCCTGACGGCGTTGCCCGGCGAGCGCCTGATTGATGCCCGCGATTGTGTGGTCTATCCGGCCTGGGTCAATACGCATCATCATCTGTTTCAGTCATTGCTCAAAGGCGAACCGCAGGGATTGAACAAAAGTCTCACTGCATGGCTAAGCGCGACGCCTTACCGCTTTCGCGCCACGTTTGATGAATCCACCTTTCGCCTCGCGGTGCGTATCGGCCTGACCGAACTGCTGCGTTCCGGCTGCGCCACCGTGGCGGATCACAATTATCTTTACTGGCCGGATATGCCGTTCGATACCTCGGAAATCCTGTTCAGTGAAGGGGAGGCGCTGGGCATGCGCATTGTGTTGTGCCGGGGCGGCGCAACGCAGGGGCGGGCGATTGAGCAGGATTTACCGCAGGCGCTGCGACCGGAAAATTTCGACCACTATATGGCGGACATGGAACGGCTGGTTGGCCGCTATCACGATCCAAAACCGACGTCTCTGCGTCGTGTGGTGATGGCACCGACGACGCTGCTGCATTCTGCGCCCGGTGCGCAGTTGCGTGAAATGGCGAAACTGGCGCGCAGTTTAGGTATCCGGCTGCACAGCCATTTGTCAGAAACCGTGGATTATCTCGATGCGGCGCGCGCTAAATTCGACATGACGCCGGTGCAGTTTTGTGCGGAACACGACTGGCTGGGGGACGACGTGTGGTTTGCGCATCTGGTTAAGTTACTGCCGCAGGAGATTGCGATGCTGGGGCAAACCCGTACCGGTATCGCGCACTGCCCGCAAAGTAACGGGCGTCTGGGCAGCGGCATCGCTGATTTGCTGGCGCTGGAACAGGCTGGCGTACCGGTTTCGCTGGGTGTTGACGGCGCGGCATCCAACGAAGCCGCGGATATGCAAAGTGAAGCGCATGCCGCCTGGCTGTTGCAGCGCGCCCGAAAAGGCATGCTGGCGAAGCCGCGCTATGACGGCGGCACCTTTGAGGGCGGCGGCGATGCGGCATCCATCGAAGACGTGGTGCGCTGGGGCAGCGCGGGCGGGGCGCAGATCCTCGGCCTGCAACAGAGCGGCACCGTGCAGGTGGGCATGCTGGCGGATATCGCCATTTACCGGCTGGACGACCCGCGTTACTTCGGTTTGCACGACATGGCAATCGGTCCGGTGGCCTGCGGCGGCCGCGCCTCACTGAAGGCTCTGATGATCAATGGCCGCGTCATCGTCGAAAACGACGTCATTCCCGGTCTCGATCTGGACGCCATGCGCCATGAGGCAATGTCTGCCGTTCGTACCCTGCAACAGCGCGCTGCGGGCCAACCTAATTGATTCTGAAGGATAAAAAAATGACACAATCCACTCACACATCATCAGCTCAAACACAAGGCTATGCATTACAGGAACTGGAGAAAGAAGCGGGAATGGGCGCGATGGGCGAAGAGACATTTACCCGCGAGGTGCGTTGCATCGATCTTTCAGATTTCGAAAACCGTAAAAGTGAGATCGCCGACGAACTCTGGCGTGCAGCGGTGGAAATCGGCTTCTTTCAGGTGAGCAATCACGGCATTGCGCTGGCCGATATCCGTCAGGCATTCAGCATGACAGAAGATTTCTTCTCGCTGCCCGACGAAGTCAAAGCGCAGTATCCGCTGGCGCGTAACGCCGGTTGGGAAAATAAGTCTCAGGTACGTCCGTCGACCCGAACGCCGGATCAGAAAGAGTCCTACCAGATCACCCGTCCGCTGATGGAGTCGCTGTGGCCGGGCGAACAGGAACTGCCAGCCTTTAAAGACACCATGCTGAGTTTTGAATCGCAATGCTGGCAACTGGGCATGAAATTGCTTTCCTGTTTTGCGCTCAGACTGGGTTTCCCCGAACACTTTTTCGAGCAGGCACACAATCCTGATCAGCAAACCTATCAGAGTACGCTGCGTATGTTGCACTACTATGCCACTGAACAATCGGAACAAGGGATGTGGCGTGCCGGTGCGCACACGGATTTTGACTGTCTGACGCTGCTGTTCCAGCGTCCCGGTCAGGGCGGCTTGCAGGTTTGTCCGGGCAAGGATCGCGAAAGCCAGCAGTGGACCAGTATCGAACCGCGCGAAGACGTGATCACCTGTAATATCGGCGACATGCTGATGCGCTGGAGCGACGATCAGTTGCCATCAAACTTCCATCGGGTGAGAAGTCCGCTGCCCGGCGAATATCAGGGCGCGCGCTACAGTCTGGCGTTTTTCTGTCAGGCTAACAAAGACGTCGAAATTCTGGGGCCGCAGGCGAAGTATCCGGCCATCAGCGCGGAAGCTTATCTGCAACAGCGTATTCAGGCGAATTTCGCTAAAGGGTAAGCGGTCATAAAAAACAAAAAGCCCGCTGAGTTTACTCACGCGGGCTTTTTTGTCTCTGTCAGGCGGTGGTATTGATATTGCGACCGATTGCCGGATTAGCAGGTAACGCGGGGATCGCGTCAATCATGCTGGTCACTGCCGTCTGCTGACTATCCAGCGACTTTTTCAGCAGGATATTGTTGACCTGAGTGCTGGTATCCAGACTATTAAGGCCGGTCGCCAGCGATGCAATTTGCGAAACATCCATTTTGTTCTCCTGTTCGGTACAACATAAAAGGAACTGATGCGGGCATGAAACTGAAAGGTTATCGGCAGTTTCCGTAATAACTGTAGCGATAAATACAGCAGACCTGGCAGCCGCTTAAAGACGCTCCCGATTCCGCACGCAAGTGGAAAAGGCTCTGTAGCCTGTATCGCCTCAGGAATTACGGTTATAATCGCGCAAATTATTCAACGGATTTAGAAATGAAAATGACAAAACTCTCCTTACAAGAGCAACTGCTGAAAGCAGGATTAGTCACCAGCAAAAAAATGGACAAAGTGCAGAGAACGGCGAAAAAATCACGCGTTCAGGCGCGCGAGGCCAGAGAGGCGGTGGAAGAAAATAAAAAAGCGCAGATGGAGCGTGATAAGCAACTGAGCGAACAACAAAAACAAGCTGCCTTATCTAAAGAATATAAAGCGCAGGTGAAGCAACTGATTGAAATGAACAAGATCGTCATTTCAACAGGCAATATTGATTTTAACTTCACCGATAATAATCTGATTAAAAAAATGGTGGTGGATAAGACCACCCAGTCTCAGCTGATTAGTGGTCGTCTTGCCATCGCGCGTCTGGTTGCTGATCACAGCGGCGAGACGCAATATGCCATTATCCCCGCAAGCGTTGCGGATAAAATTGCCCAGCGCGATGCCAACAGTATTGTATTAAACAGCGCGCTGAGTCAGGAAGAGCAGGATGAAGAAGATCCGTATGCTGATTTCAAAGTGCCGGATGATTTGATGTGGTAGTTCCGCTTGCCCGGCGCTGCCCGTGACGGATAATGACACTCAGTTACGGGCATCTGCCGGGGCGTCTGAATACAGCCACTTTTCTGCCGCCGCGCGGATCCGGTGTTAACCTGAGACGATCAGTAGGGGATGCCCTCACCAAAAGCGCCGTCAGTTAAACAAATCTCTGCTGCGAAAAGGGCGCCCTGACGCAAGCTTTGGGACAGCGTATCGCCTTTAACATGCGCCAGCAAAAAAGCCGTGATAAAAGCATCTCCTGCCCCAAGCGTGTCTACCGGCGTGATATTTTCCGATGGCTGACTGATCCAGATACTGCCATTGAACAGTAACGCCCCCTCAGACCCGCGCGTTGCAACAGGCAGGCGACATCCCGCATGCCATGCCGTTTCCAGTATCTCGCGGGTTTCTTCCATGCTGCGTTCAGCGCATGAGAAAAACCCGTAGTCTAACTGACGACATAACGGGCCTATCTTTCCGGCATCAAAATCATCAGAAAAATCATAGGATAAGCTGCCGGGTAGCATACTTAATTCGGGCAATAGCGCATCAACATAGCTATAAGCGCTGGTATGTATCAGCGAAAACTGACCTAGCCAGGGCATATCGGTTAACACAAAATCCATCGACGTCGTCTGCCGGATCCCCCCGGCGTTGGAGTCAATAAACCGTCGCTCCCCCTGATCAACGGTCAGACTGGCATAACCATTTTCACCCGGTACGACCCGGCAATGAGAGGTATCAATCTCCCTTGCTGCCAGGACGCGGCGAATATGTTCTGCCGCGCTGTCGTCGCCGAAAACGCCCAGATACGCCGCATTTGCGGATAATAAGCGGGCGTACACACTGAAGTTAAGCGCGTTTCCTCCCGGATAACCGATACCTGTATGGGTATACCGGTCAATCACGTTATCGCCCAGGCCAAGTACTCTCATGTTGTCATCTCCTAATAAGCGACCTGTCCCATGTATCGTCGTGTTTCCAGCGGATGTTGACGTATCTTCGCTAATGCCGCGCGATATTCGCACATAACACTGTAGAAGAGGACGGGGTTAAAATACTCCACCACGCTGGCGGGTATGACGCCAAGCCCCAGCTCTTTTGCATCCACAATTTCCACCTTATTTCCGTACTGCCGAAGGAAATCGCGCACTCTTTCATCAAGTGCCCTGGTGCGGCCTTCGTTCATCATCAGGATCCAGGGGGTATTCATATCTGTCACTTCAAACGGACCATGGAAGAATTCGCCGCTATGAATTGATGCCGCATTCAGCCACTGCATCTCCATTAATGAACATATGGCAAAACCATAAGCATGTCCGTAGGAAGCCCCGCTGGACAGAATGTAGAAAAGTGATTCCCGGCTGTAGCGCTCAGCAAAGGCGGCGCAGCGCGCCTGAACCTGCTGTCTGGCCCGGAAGATAATCCCATCAATTTGCGCCATGCCTGCCTGGAAATCGGCATATCCGGCATAACCCCCGGTCTGTTGCAAGGCTTCGACGCAAAGACTCAAAATGATTGCCATCGGGTTATTAATCACCTGGCTGTCATCTCCCCAGGCATAAAGCAAGTTACTGTCTGAAAAGCCGATAAGGTCTGCATTTTCATTGTGCGTCAGTGTCACCGTAACGCTGCCCCGGCTTTGGGCCAGTTTGGCCGCCGCGACAGACTCTGTGGTATTCCCGCCATGTGAGCAAACAATCGTCAGGGATTGAGGGCCTAATGTCTTTGGTGCGGCATGAACAAACTCGTTTGCGGTCATCATGTAACTGTGTAAAGCCGTCGACTCACTGTTAAGAAAATAATTTGCCGGATACATATCCACCAGCGACCCGCCGCAGGCCACAAGAAACACCTGGCTCAGTCCTCCCTGCGGGAGGAAGCGCTGTTCGATAAGAGAGGAGATAATTGCTGAAGTATTCATAAATCAGTCACCGTACACATTGAAATTGAAATATTTTTTAGCCAGCCGGTCATAAGTACCGTCATTGCGTATCGCCTTAATCGCCCCGTTGAGTTGTTCCAGCAGTTCGCTATTTTGCTTCGAAATGCCAATACCGGTACCCGGGCCAAAAATGGCATCATCTTTTACCTGCGGTTCAATCAGGCTGAAATTCTTTCCCTGGGGTTTGTCCAGCAACGCGGTGGTCACCACCGTCGCATCGTCCAGCGTCGCGTCCAGACGGCCGACGACTAAATCGGCGTAAACTGCCTCTGCTGCGGGATAGGAAACCAGTTCGACGCCTTGTGATTGCCAGTGTTTCTTCGCGTAGGCTTCGAACACTGAGCCTTGCTGCACGCCCACACGCTTACCACGCAGAGATTCGGCCAGAGGTTTGAGGCCGCTGTCTTTTGAAGCCACCAGATACGCCGGTGTGTTGAATAATTTATCGGAGAAGTTGATCGCTTTTTTACGCTCATCTGTAATCGACAACGAAGAAATAATGGCATCGAATTTACGCGCCTGAAGCGCGGGGATCAGACCATCAAATCCGTTTTCAACCCAAACACATTTCGCCTTGAGCTGAGCGCAAATCGCATTACCCAGATCAATATCAAACCCCTGCAGGCTGCCATCGGCAGCTTTAAACTCAAAGGGCGGAAATGTCGCGTCAGTACCAAACCGGATTTGTTGCTGCGCTGATGCGTGACCGGAAAGCCCGATCATCGCAAGGCCAAGGGAAAATAGGGCAAGCGTTTTTTTCATCATTCACTCCCGTTAAATATACCGTAAAATGTACCATGAAAGATATACGCCAGCAGGTAAGAATACGCAATCAATTTAATGATTTTAATCAGGTATAATAATAAGTTATGATGTTATGGTCTGTTTTTTTATCGGTGATTACCGTTCTGTGAAGGATATTTCCGGTGACAGATCAACGACTCATTGGCTAGAATAACCCCTGTTTTTTAATTTTATTGGGCTATAAAACAGACCATGACTGAGTTAAGTGAAAGTAAACGCCGCCCGCGGAAAGCCTATCTGGCGGCCAGGCAGGTGCTGCTGAATTTGTTAAACACGGAATTCAACGAAGGTGATCAAATTCCGGCAGAACGTGATCTGTCGGGCCTGTTGGGTATCAGCAGGATGACATTACGAAAAATTACAGATGAGCTTGTGAGCAGCGGAATGCTGGAAAGGCGGGGAAACCAGGGGACATGGCTGACTGAGACCACGATACAGCGGCCACTGACGCAGACAATCGAGCACGGCATCAGCAAAATCACGGAGTTAAATGGTGCGGTAGCGGGCAGCCGGTTGATTTATTTTCAGGAGGCCCAAGCCAGCCCGCGTATTGCCGCATTACTAAAAATTCAGGCTGGCGACCCTTTGGTGATGATTAAACGCCTGCGTCTCGCTGACGGTGAGCCTTTTTGTCTGGAAACCAGCTACCTGCCAAGGGCGATTATTCCGGACCTGACCGCTGAGATGCTTGAGCAGAGCGGTTCGCTGTATCGTCTTCTGGCAGAAAACTACGGTGTTTTAGGCGTTTCAGACGAAGGCACGCTCCGCGTGACCCTAATGAATGAAGAAGAACAGACGTTATTAAATGCACAACCCCATAGTCCTGCTCTGGTGTATCGGGGGGTGATTACTGACCGCTTGAATCAACCGGTTGAATATTTAGTGTCAGTAAACCATCCCCAGCGGGTGACATTTCGCATAAGCCACGGTAAATAGGTTTCAGTTCAGGCTCATGAATCACCAGACATCCCGGTGCTCAAAATCCGGCTGCGGCAAACCTCCAGAATCTCATCCGCAAGAGACGAATCATCAGGGCAGGCGCGGGATAACACCAGCGCACCGACAAGATGGGCAATCGTGTCAATCAGGTCGGCACGCGTGCTGCCTTCCACCTCTTTTTCATTTCCTAAAACTGCCAGCTGACGTTCAATTCCGGCGGCAAATGCCGCCCTGATTGACGCAGACTGACGGGCTGTATCGGCGCCCAGTGCCGACATCACACAACCTTTTCCCATATCAGCCCGATGTTGTCGGGAGAGGTAGTATTCAATAAATTTTTCCCGGTCTACACCTGCCGTGCTTTCTGCGGATCGCCTGAAACCGCAGCTCATCGCCTCCGACATCAGATCAGCCTTGGAACCAAAGTGTTTGTAGAACCCGCCGTGGGTTAAGCCTGCCGCAGACATCAGTTCCGCGACGCCCACGCCATCGTAACCGCGCTCACGAAAAAGTTCTGAGGCCGTTTCAACAATGCGCATCCGGTTTTCCCGAACCTGCTCTTTTGACACTTTCATGCTTTCCTGCCCCTCTCAAAAATAGGGTTTAAGTATACATTGATGATGACCATAATCAAACCGGTTGACTTTATAGATGATGATCATCATCATTACATTAACCTTTGACCCACCACTTAGCAGGCGAATAAACATGACCAACCGACCACTATTTCAACCCTATGATCTTGGCTCAATAACACTGGCCAACCACATCGTGATGGCACCGCTGACACGTAACCGGGCCGGAGCGGGGCTGGTGCCGGGCGAACTGGCGGCGACCTACTACGCCCAGCGTGCCACCGCAGGATTGCTGATTACCGAAGCGACGCAGATCTCCGCACAGGCGCAGGGTTATCAGGATACACCGGGGATCTATACACAAGCTCAAATCGATGGCTGGCGCAAAGTGACTGACGCGGTGCATGCCAAAGGCGGGTGCATATTTGTACAGCTATGGCACGTAGGACGAATTTCGCATGTCGATTTACAGCCCGGTGGCGCTGCGCCGGTTGCGCCGTCCGCCATCCGTGCTGAGACCAAGACCTTTGTGAACAACGGTTTTGCTGATGTCTCTGAGCCACGTGCGCTGGCGTTGCAGGAAATACCGGGGATTATCGACGATTTCAGAAAGGCAGCAGCCAATGCCATTGCCGCCGGATTTGACGGCGTGGAGATCCACGGCGCGAATGGATATCTGCTGGAACAGTTCCTGAAAGACGGCGCAAACCAGCGTACCGATGAGTACGGCGGCTCTGTCGGGAATCGTGCGCGCCTGCTGCTGGAAGTCACGGCGGCCGTAAAAGATGAGATCGGCGCAGAACGCACTGGCGTACGCATTTCACCAGTGTCACCTGCTAATGCGATTTCATGCAGTGATCCGCAGCCACAATATGATTACCTCGCTGAACAACTCGATGCATTGGGCATCGTGTACCTCCATGTGGTTGAAGGCGCGACGGGCGGCCCGCGTGATGTATCACCGTTCGATTACGACTCCCTGCGCCGCCGTTTTAAAAACACCTACATCGGTAACAATGGCTATGACCTGGAACTGGCGTCCGCTCAGCTTGCGCAAGGCAAAGCCGATCTGTTCGCGTTCGGTCGTCCGTTCATCTCCAACCCGGATCTGGTCGAAAGGCTGAAGACGGGCGCGCCTCTGGCCTCACTCAATCCTGAAACTCTTTATGGCGGTGGCGCAGCGGGATATACCGATTACCCGTCGCTGACGGAGACCAGCAAGTAAAGCCCTACCTACATCGCACATTGCGGATTTTGTTTACACATTAAGAAAGAAGATCAACTTATGACTAAAGCTTCAGTTCTCATCACAGGCGCATCCACGGGTATTGGTGCTGTTTACGCGGAACGGTTTGCCCGCCGGGGCCACGACCTGGTTCTGGTCGCGCGCGACAAAGCGAAGTTAGAAACACTGGCCGCGCGTCTGCGACAGGAAAATGGCATTTCTGTCGACGTTCTGCCTGCCGACCTCACGCAAACGCGTGATTTAGCCGCGGTCGAAGCCCGTCTGCGTGAAGACACACGGATTGGCATCCTTATCAATAACGCGGGTATCGCGCAGTCCGGCAGTTTTACCGAGCAGACGCCTGATTCGATAGAAAGCCTTATCGCGCTTAACGTCACCGCCCTGACCAGACTGGCCAGCGCCGTGGCACCACGCTTTGTGCAAGCGGGTGAGGGATCGATCGTCAACATCAGTTCCATCGTCGGACTCGCCCCGGAATTTGCCATGACGGTTTACGGTGCAACCAAAGCCTTTGTGCTTTTCCTGTCTCAGGGAATGAATGTCGAGCTGTCATCTAAAGGCATTTATATCCAGGCGGTGCTCCCTGCGGGCACTTATACGGAAATCTGGGACCGTGCGGGTATCGACATCAGTAACTCGGCAAAATTCATGGAAGTGGGCGAGTTAGTGGATGCCGCACTGGTGGGCTTTGACCGCCGTGAACTGGTCACCATCCCGCCTTTACATAATGCTGCCCGCTGGGACACCCTCGATGCTTCACGTCAGGCGCTGCTCTCAGACATCAAACAAGATGAAGCCGCTGAACGATATAAAACACGGTAATCAATGAGGTGCACTGTGCAGAACGGTCTTCCGGCTGTTCTGCACAGCGGTAAATCCGACATAAATCCCTTACAGCCTGTCGTCTCATCAGCGATGAGAAACCTTAAACACATCATGAAGGCCTTATTCAGCATGACAAAAAAACGTGTAGCACTGGTTACCGGTGCGTCCTCAGGTATTGGCGAAGCGTCTGCCTGTAAACTTTTAGCCGCTGGATTTACTGTATATGGCACGAGCCGGCGTGGTTCACAGGCGGGAAAACATCCGTTTCCGTTACTGACGCTGGATGTGACCGACGACGCTTCTGTCGGGGCCGCCATTGAGGAGTTGCTGGGTCTGGAGGGGCGGATCGATGTTCTGGTGAACAATGCGGGCTTTGGGGTCGCTCCGGCGGCGGCGGAAGAAAGTTCTGTCGATCAGGCCAAACACATTTTCGACACCAACTTTCTGGGCATCGTCAGGTTGAGCCGGGCAGTGATCCCTCATATGCGCCGTCAGGGCAGCGGGCGCATCATCAATATCGGTTCGATACTCGGCATCGTTCCGTTGCCGTATGTGGCACTTTATGCGGCCAGTAAGCATGCGGTGGAAGGGTATTCGGGTGCACTGGATCATGAACTGCGCACGCAGGGCATCAGAGTTTCTGTCATCGAACCTGCTTACATGAAAACACAGTTTGAAGCCAATAATATCGAGCCGGATGCCAGGCTTGAAGAGTATGACCAGATCCGGGCTAAGCTGACGAAAGTGGTGAGCAAGGCAATGGCTGAGGCGGAAAGTCCGGAGGTGGTGGCTGACGTGGTGGTTAAAGCGGCTCAGACTTCACGTCCAAAGATTCGCTATACGGCGGGAAAGCTGGCTGGTCAGTTGAATTTTATTCTCAGATTCGCCCCTGCGTCATTCCTGGATAAGGTGGTGCGCAAAAGTCTTCAGCTTGATGCGAAAAAATAAATGAAGAATAAGATGATGAAAGCATTTACGTTTAAACGCTACGGTAAATCCCCTGAGCCGTACACTAATAAGATATCTTTGACTCTGACGCCTGTTTGGCGCAGGCGGATGCGCCGGTTAATCCTGAGGATTTTAGCGGTCAAAAACGACACTCTGAGTTCGGAGTGTCATTCGACATTGGAAAAAAGAGTATTTCATTTCAGCGGGTTATTTGCGCAGCGGGGTTTTCCTGAATTTCCGATAAAACCGTATCAGAAGCCACATGCCAGGGGGTAAGCGCCGCCATTCGTGCAAGAACCTCAACCCCCTGCGACATACCGGGTGCAGCAGATGACATATCCTGCCCCAGTTCCCCGAGGTTGATGGACGGGTGATAACCCGCATATTCAGCACAGTCTTTCAGACCGTTAAGGACAAGCTGGCGGGCAGTGTCATCCGCCATACCTTTCCCGGTCAGCCAGCACGCTAAGCCCTCCGCCAGAAAATAAAAGCCATGACTCATACAAAGACTGACCGTGGCTAAGTCAAAGTCCGGCTCGTCAGGCAATACGGTCAGGGGGCCCAGCAGGGAAAATAAACGCTGAACCTCTTGATCAGCACCAGTCAGGATCACGCTCGATTTATTGATTTCAGCGGCGAAGGAAAACATCAGTCTGACACAATCAGTGTGTCTGAATAGCTTTCGCAGACTCTGTGATGGCAGCCCCGGCACCAGTGAAACCAGCGTTTGCGCGCTTCGCAACTGCACCTGATTTGCCATTTCATTCAGAGCATGGCGATCTACGCCGGTAATAATGACATCAGTCTCATTGATGACATCCTGGTAACTGTCCAGCGTCCAGCAGGGGAACTCTCTTCCCAGCTTGCGCGCGCGTTCGTTGTTTCCCGAAACCAGAAATACCTGTGCATCAGGCGCGGCAAGAAACAATCCTCGTACCAGTTTTTCAGTTAACGCGTCTACCTCCAGAATACCTATCCTTTTCATCAGTCCCCCGGTTATCAGTACGGCTCTGTCGTGTTATCAACGGTAAAAAGGTCGTCACGTCTGTGACACAAGTAAGGGAAGATCTGCGGCATCTTATGGTGTGGCCGTTTCCGGTGGCTGCCAGCCTCCGCCGAGCGCCCTGAACGTTGCAACAGCCGCGCGCGCAGATTCTGTCTGCGCCTGCGCCCTGGCGTCGGAAGCCTGTAACAGGGTTTCATCGTTGTGCAGGACGTCCATCAGGCTGGCCGTTCCCTGCCGGTAAGCGATAAAAGATGACTGGCGGGCGCTGGCCAGGGCGGTTTCACCGCGGGTCAGCGTGGCGGCCTGTGTTTCACGATTGACCAGAGCAGAGAAAGCATTTTCGACGTCTTCGGTGGCGCGTAATACCGACAGGCGATAGGCCGCGAGCGCTTCGGCTTCCTGGCCTTTCGCCTGATCTATCTGGGCGTTGATGCGACCAAAATCGAAGAGCCGCCAGCGCAGTCCCAGCACGGCTGCCGACTGGCTGGCACCGCCGGAGAACAGGTTGTCGCCCGACACAGCCGTCGCGCTGCCGAGCAGGGCACTGAGTGAAAACTTCGGATAATACTCACTGACCGCCACGCCGATACGTGCACTCGACGCCGCGAGATGGCGCTCCGCCACGATAATATCGGGTCTGCGGCGCAACAGGTCGGCAGGTGTGCCCGTTGAGGTTATCTGCGGAGCCTGCGGTATGGCACCCGGCAACGCTAACTCACTGCGATGGGTGCCGGGAGGCGTGCCGAGCATGACATCTAATGCATTCATGGCCGCATCAAGCCCGGTACGGAGAACCGGTACGGTTGCCTGAACCTGCGCCAGTTCCCCTTCGGTCTGGCGAACCTGATACGCCGGAGCCAGTCCTTTAGCATTCAGGAGTTGTACCTTTTCCAGCAGTTCCTGCTGCGTACTGACCTGTTTCTCCGCGATGGACAGCCGGGTTTGTAATCCGCGCAGGGTGATATAGGTATCGGCAGTCTGAGCCGCGACGGCAAGACGGGTGGCGGTGACACCCGCTTCGGAAGCCTGATAGTCAGCCAGTGCAGCCTGACGCCCGCGTCGCAGCCCCCCAAAAACGTCAATCTCCCAGCTTGCGTTGAGATCGGTTTCATAGCTATTGCCGTAGCGATTATAATCCGGTGTTGCGCTGAGAACCTGACCCAGCGGGGTTTCGGCCGACTGATACGCGCGTGCCGCTTGCCCGCTGACGTTCCCTGAAGGTAACAGCGCTGCTGTGGCCGCGCCCAGTCCGGCGCGTGACTGGGCCATGCGGGCGGTGGCCTGTGCGAGATCGAGATTCTGCGCGAGGGCGTCGGTAACGTACTGACTTAACAGGGGATCGCCGAAGCCGTCCCACCAGACGGCAAAACTGGCGGGTCTGGAGGCGCTTCTCTGCTGGACGGCAGACTGTGCCTGATAGCGTTCAGGAAGGGGGGCATCCGGGCGATGATAATCCGGCCCGACGGCGCAACCCGCCAGTAAGGCGCTGCTCACCACCAGTGCAAGAGTACGGAGGGGGAACATTGATATTCCTTGAGTCAGTTTTGAAGTGTGACTAAATTACCAAATGGTCACTCGTTGTCAATCAGGGCTCATTGAGCTAAGCTGGAAAAATGACTAAACACATAAATGTACATCCCCCAAGGGGGCCATCAGATCACAGTGTGCGTGATCAGGTCGTTGACGCTGCCACAGAGCATTTCGGGCATTTTGGTTACGAGAAAACCACGGTGTCAGAACTGGCTAAATCAATAGGGTTTTCAAAATCCTACATCTATAAATTTTTCGATTCCAAGCAGGCGATCGGCGAGGTGATCTGCACTAACCGGCTGGCGATGATCATGGCGATTGTCAATTCAGCGATTGCAGATGCCCCGTCGGCCTCCGAAAAATTGCGGCGTTTATTCAGGGCACTGACTGAAGCCGGCAGTGATTTGTTTTTTCACGATCGCAAGCTTTATGACATTGCTGCCGTGGCGGCGCGGGATAAGTGGCCGTCGGCAGAGGCTCATGAAGAGCGTCTGAGAACACTGATTGAACAAATCATTGTTGAAGGGCGGCAGGCGGGCGAGTTTGAACGAAAAACGCCGCTGGATGAGGCGGCGCACGCGATATATCTGGTCATGCGGCCTTACATCAGTCCGGTACAGTTGCAATACAATCTGGAAACGGCACCGGCGGCTGCGGCGCTCCTGTCCTCACTGATACTGAGAAGTCTGTCACCCTGAGTGGTGACTATTGACATTATTGGTCACTAGTCTGAGAATGCGGTTACTGTCCTGCTAATTCAATTAAGGGAACCCATGCTCAGGCTTAATCCTGCCACCTTTGCTGTTTGCCTGTTGCCGCTTGCCCTTGTGGCCTGCGGCGACTCTTCCGGTACCGACGATCCCCGTACTCAGCCTCCTCTGGTCAGATCTGCGACCGTGGTGAGTGCTGCCGATGCCTCCCGCGCATTTACCGGCGTTGTTGTCGCCCGGATTCAAAGCGACCTCGGTTTCAGAGTGCAGGGCAAAATCCTTGAACGCCTGGTCGATACCGGCCAGACCGTTAAACGCGGTCAGCCATTGATGCGTCTGGATCCGGTTGACCTGAGTCTGCAGGCACAGGCTCAGCAACAGACCGTCGCGGCGGCACGGGCCCGTGCAAGACAAGCGACTGATGACGAGGTGCGCTATCGCGGTCTGGTCGCTGCAGGCGCAGTGTCGGCATCGGCCTACGATCAGATAAAGGCCGCCGCGGATACGGCCAAAGCGGAACTCAGTGCGGCTCAGGCCCAGGCCAATGTGGCGCAAAACGCCACGGGCTACGCCGTGCTGCTGGCTGACGCCGACGGCGTGGTCATGGATACGCTGGCTGAACCCGGTCAGGTTGTCAGTGCCGGGCAGCCGGTGGTCCGGCTGGCCAGAGCAGGGCAACGCGAGGCCATCGTGCAGTTGCCTGAGACGTTACGCCCGGTTGCCGGAAGCGAGGCCGAAGCAACGTTGTACGGTACCGGTAAACAGGCTGTCCCTGCGAAACTGCGGCTTCTTTCCGATGCGGCAGATCCGCTAACCCGTACCTTCGAGGCGAGATATGTACTTGAGGGAGCACTGGCGAATGCCCCGCTGGGATCCACCGTGACGCTGCATATTGCAGACGATAAATTACCGGGCCAGGTGATGCAGGTGCCTTTAGCGGCCATCTATGATCCGGGCAAAGGGCCGGGGGTCTGGGAGATTTCAGGTAAGCCCGCCAAAGTGTCATGGCGGCCCGTGCAGGTGCAGGGATTGGGTGACGATGCGGCGAGGGTGACCGGTTCCCTTAAGCCGGGAGAGCAGGTGGTCGCTCTCGGGGCGCATCTGCTGCATGACGGTGAGGCCGTACGCCTGGCCGAACAAAGCGATGCCAGCGTCGCCGGGAGCCAGCCATGAGCGCGGGGCGATTCAATCTTTCTGCGCTCGCCGTGCGTGAGCGCTCAATCACGCTGTTCCTGATTATCCTGATTACCGTGGCCGGTATTCTTTCGTTTTTTGAACTGGGACGGGCTGAAGATCCGCCGTTTACGGTCAAGCAGATGACCATTATTTCTGCCTGGCCGGGTGCCACCGCGCAGGAAATGCAGGATCAGGTGGCTGAACCGCTGGAAAAGCGTATGCAGGAGCTGAAGTGGTATGACCGCAGCGAGACGTACACGCGTCCCGGTCTGGCTTTTACCATGCTTTCGCTGAAGGACAGCACACCGCCTTCACAGGTGCAGGAAGAGTTTTATCAGGCACGTAAGAAGCTGGGGGATGAGACCAAAAACCTGCCAGCAGGCGTCATCGGGCCAATGGTCAATGATGAATTCTCTGACGTGACCTTTGCGCTTTTTGCGCTGAAGGCCAAAGGTGAGCCACAGCGACTGCTGGTGCGCGATGCGGAATCGTTGCGCCAGCAAATTCTGCATGTGCCGGGGGTCAAGAAGGTCAATATCATCGGCGAACAGGCCGAACGCATCTTTGTGTCGTTCTCGCATGACCGGCTGGCCACGCTGGGTATTTCGCCTCAGGATATTTTCTCCGCCCTCAACAGCCAGAACGTCCTGACGCCCGCCGGTTCGATTGATACCAAAGGGCCGCAGGTCTTTATCCGCCTGGATGGCGCCTTCGACAAACTGGAGAAAATCCGCGAAACGCCCATCGTCGTACAGGGCAGAACCTTGCAGCTTTCTGACGTGGCAACCGTTGAACGAGGCTACGAAGATCCTGCGACCTTCCTGATCCGCAATCAGGGTGAACCGGCGCTGCTGCTGGGCATCGTTATGCGCGACGGCTGGAACGGTCTGGATTTGGGTAAGGCGCTGGATGCGGAAACGGCCAAAATCAATGAGGGCATGCCGCTGGGCATGACCCTGACCAAGGTCACCGATCAGTCAGTCAACATCAGCTCCGCCGTTGACGAGTTCATGATCAAATTCTTTGTCGCGCTGCTGGTGGTGATGGTGGTGTGCTTCGTCAGTATGGGCTGGCGCGTGGGCGTGGTGGTTGCCGCCGCGGTGCCGCTGACGCTGGCAATTGTCTTTGTGGTGATGGAGGCTTCCGGCAAAAACTTTGACCGTATTACCCTGGGCTCGCTGATCCTGGCGCTCGGGTTGCTGGTCGATGATGCCATCATCGCCATCGAGATGATGGTGGTGAAAATGGAAGAGGGCTACGACCGCATCAAAGCCTCGGCCTATGCCTGGAGTCACACGGCAGCCCCGATGCTGGCAGGCACGCTGGTCACCGCCGTCGGATTCATGCCCAACGGTTTTGCCCAGTCCACTGCCGGTGAATACACCAGCAACATGTTCTGGATTGTCGGTATCGCCCTGATTGCTTCCTGGATTGTGGCGGTAGTGTTTACGCCTTATCTGGGCGTGAAAATGTTGCCGAAAATCAAAACGGTGGAGGGCGGGCATGCGGCGATTTACGACACCCGTCATTACAACCGTTTTCGCCGGGTGCTGACCCGCGTCATCGCGCGCAAGTGGATAGTCGCCGGTACCGTTATTGCCGTCTTTACGGTCGCTATACTTGGCATGGGGCTGGTGAAAAAACAATTTTTCCCGACCTCTGACCGCCCGGAAGTACTGGTTGAAGTGCAGATGCCTTATGGCACTTCTATTGAGCAGACCAGCGCCACCACGGCGAAAATCGAAGCCTGGCTGAGAAAGCAGAAAGAGGCAAAAATCGTCACGTCCTACATCGGGCAGGGTTCACCGCGTTTTTATCTGGCCATGGCACCTGAGCTGCCTGACCCGTCGTTTGCGAAAATTGTCGTGCTGACGGACAGTCAGGAAGCACGCGAGGCGCTCAAGTTCAGGCTACGTGAAGCGGCGGCCAGCGGCCTGGCACCTGAGGCGCGCGTGCGTGTGACCCAACTGGTGTTCGGTCCGTATTCTCCTTATCCGGTGGCCTACCGGGTGATGGGGCCGGATCCTGATAAACTGCGCGAAATTGCAGACAAGGTCGAAAAGGTGATGCAGGCCAGCCCGATGATGAGGACCGTCAACACCGACTGGGGGCCGCGTGTACCGGCGCTGCATTTCACGCTCAATCAGGATCGCCTGCAGGCGGTGGGGCTGACATCGAATGCGGTCGCGCAACAGCTTCAGTTCCTGCTTTCAGGGGTTCCGATCACCTCGGTGCGTGAAGATATCCGTTCGGTGCAGGTGATGGGGCGGGCGGCAGGAGATATCCGGCTTGATCCGGAAAAAATCGCCGGTTTTACCTTAGTGGGTTCTTCCGGCCAGCGCATTCCGCTGTCGCAGATCGGGGAGGTTGAGGTGCAAATGGAAGATCCTGTTCTGCGCCGTCGCGATCGTACGCCGACCATTACCGTGCGGGGAGACATTGCCGAAAACCTGCAGCCGCCGGATGTCTCCACGGCAATGATCAAAGCGTTACAGCCGGTCATTGATACGCTCCCGGCCGGATACCGTATCGAGCAGGCGGGTTCTATTGAAGAATCCGGGAAAGCCACCGAGGCGATGGCACCGCTGTTCCCGATCATGATTGCCATGACGCTGTTGATTATTATCCTGCAGGTGCGGTCAATGTCGGCGATGGTGATGGTCTTCCTCACCGCGCCGCTGGGGCTGATTGGGGTGGTGCCAACGCTGCTGCTCTTTAACCAGCCGTTTGGCATCAATGCGCTGGTCGGCTTAATCGCGCTGTCGGGCATCCTGATGCGTAACACCCTGATCCTGATAGGGCAGATCCATCACAACGAACAGGAAGGGCTGCCGCCATTCCATGCGGTGGTGGAGGCAACAGTGCAGCGGGCCAGACCGGTGTTGCTGACGGCGATGGCGGCCATTCTGGCGTTTATCCCGCTGACCCACTCGGTGTTCTGGGGAACGCTGGCTTATACGCTGATTGGCGGGACGTTTGGCGGCACTATCATCACGCTGGTCTTCCTGCCGGCAATGTATGCCATCTGGTTCAGGATACGGCCCGATGAACAACAGCAGAACGCACGGACGGAATTAGCGTAAGCAGTCCCGGACGAATGGCTGAAGCGTATTTTTGTCGTGCAGTCTCACCACAGATCCTTGTCACAGGGCAAGGGTCTGTGGTTTTTCCCGTCCCGGCTGGCTTTTCTTGAGCAGCAGGGCATTCTTGCGAGGGTGCCCGGCCCCGACGACAGGCGCAAAGATTTCTGCACGCTGACCGAGAAAGGCCTCGACCTCATTCCTGTCGTGCTCATTTCTGCGAGTGCAGTGAGCGGAGCTGAAATCAGATTGCGGGTGTCCGCATCTGTTATGTTGCTGGTTTGCGGATCGCCCGGGTATTTGGAATTCAGTCTTTCAGATCATTAAGCAAAGGAAACAGTACTTCTCCGGCTTTAACTGCCGGTAGTTGTGAAGCCCTCAGAAGGGATGGGCAGTAATGGAGTTCTTTCGTAAGGTAAATGGCGGTTATAACGATTAAAGGGGAGTCATTATGGGAAGATTTCACGGTAAACGTGTACTTATAACGGGGGGCACCAGCGGTATGGGGCTGGCAGGAGCGCTGCGAATTGTGAAAGAGGGTGGACAAGTTGCCATCACAGGGCTGAGTGAAGAACGTCTGGCCCGGGCCCGTAAGCTGTTGCCGGACACTGCACTGATCCTGAAAAGTGATGCAGCAAGTGAGGCAGACATTGATGCGCTCGCAACGGCAGTCAGCGGCTGGGGGCATCTCGACGGGTTGTGGCTGAATGCGGGTTACGCAGAGGTTGGTGCACCGGAATCCGTTACGGCCGACGCCTTTAATCGCATGATGAATGCCAATGTTCGCGGGCCTATGCTCCAGCTTGCATCACTTTCCAACATTTTGAACCCAGGTGCATCAGTGTTGGTCACTGCATCGTCTTCAGTCTATGAAGGTGCGCCAATGACGAGCTTATATGCTGCAACAAAAGGTGCCGTTGTCGCCATGGTAAAAAGCTGGGCCGCCTCGCTGGCTGCACGCAACATTCGCGCCAACACGCTGGTGCCAGGGCCTGTCGAGACTAATTTTAGACACTTCATGCCCGAGGAGTCGCGGCAACAGTTTGAAGATTTTGTAGTAAGCCAGGTGCCTCTCAGACGAGCCGGTACAGCTGATGAAGCGGCTGCCGTCGCACTTTTTCTGCTCTCAGATGATGCGTCTTACGTAACCGGAAGCCAGTACGCTGTGGATGGCGGACTGGTTCACTTGTGAGTTCAATCTGCCTCAGCGGCTTATTAACCGTATTTTCACTCATTGGTTTATAGAAATTACGGATGCCGGGGCAACGTGTTTAAAGGATTTTTGCGGATGGTTTAATTTGCGGATTTTTGTGTCGTTAAGAGACATTTGGGGGTCACTCCGTCATCGAACCAACATGACCCCAAATCTGACCACCAAATTCTCCCGATGCGGAGGGAAAACTGAAAATGCATCGGGAAGACTTTTCACGCTAACTCATTGAATTCGAATCATATAGGGATTCGCAAAGTGGCATGAAAACAAGAATTTGGCTCCTCTGACTGGACCTGAATCCAAGCTCTAACCAATTGATGAAATAAAAGTTTCATGGATAAACCAAATTGGTTAGGACTTAATTATGGACTCATTTTATAGCGGTTGCCAGCATCCAGCATCCAGCATTTGAATGCTGAATTTATTCGAGGGAATCGCTTTGATCTGAGCGAAGTTGGTAACTAAACAAAATTCGGGTCGCTTGCCCTTCAAGTACACTTCGTGCAGACTCAGTGCCAATCACGCACAGACAACCAACTGAGCCGCTTCACGTTTGAACTCTGCACTAAAATTTCTTTTTTTCATTGGAGCATCTGTGTTGTTCTGAGGTAAGCATATCACCTCTGTTCAGGTGGCCAAATTCAGTGTGCCACTTCAAATTTACCCGTCTCATGGCGACATCAGGTTGAGATAAAACTGCGCGAGTGGATGGCAATGGTCTGGGAATAAGTTAAAAAATAGCTCATGCAACGGCTGGGCCATATGTACTAGCGTCAGTTAATCTGAAAGAAATCCCAGGATATTTTCAGGTTTTGGATTACTGTATAACAGTCAACCGCCACCGATCGGTTATGCGGTCGATGACGGCCTTTATAGACTTGCTGAAACACATCACCTTTGATAGCTGGTGAAGGCTCGCTGTCTGAACTGCTAGATTCCGGGTTTCAGGTCCATACCAGAAGGCCGGGGTTTTCTTATCTGAGATATAAGCGAAACTTCATCAATAAATACTCGATAGGGGCGTGTTACAATGAACTCGATATATTCCGCAATATCTTCAGGTTGAAGTAACGTTGAACGATCATCATCGTGGTTTTCAGCTCGCTGCTGGGTATCAGCTGCACCTGGGCAAACTGCAGTTGCCTTCACACCAAACTCCACACCTTCCGAGTCTGTTGTCTGTGTTAATCCCAACATACCAAACTTGGAAGCGGCGTACGCACCAAATTTTGCCGAAGCTTGCTTACCAGCTCTCGAAACGACATTTATGATATGACCACTACGTCGGTCGCACATGTGTTGGAAAAATGCCTGAGTACAAAGGAAGGTACCTCTGAGATTGATAGCCATCATCCAATCCCAGTCTTCTACCTTCGTATTGGTAATA
The DNA here is from genome assembly GCF_023701875.1 of Rahnella sp. CG8. Classification (NCBI taxonomy): domain Bacteria; kingdom Pseudomonadati; phylum Pseudomonadota; class Gammaproteobacteria; order Enterobacterales; family Yersiniaceae; genus Rahnella; species Rahnella sp. CG8. Next base: position 22,260 of record NZ_JABAED010000006.1, on the reverse strand, counting down.
GAATTATGAATTGCGACACCAGCGTTATTCACGAGAAAATCAACCGTACCGAAACGATCGAAAGCTGCTTTTGCCAGAGCAGCAACTTCTGCCTTGTACTGGATGTCAGTCTTAACAGCAAGCGCCTCTGCACCAACTGCACGGACTTCAGCCGCAACTGCCTCAATCTGGTCTTCCTCAATAGCAGCAAGCACGATGTTACAACCTTGCTTGGCGAGGGCTAGTGCTGTGGCACGACCAATTCCGCGCCCGGCTCCAGTGATAACGGCTGTTTTACCTTTAAGTTTCATGGTCTTCTTCTTCCTCAGTAACCTGACTGTACGAACCGCTATTACGCCATGACCAGTTAGAGTAAATCCAATCAGGCGCAAACTTGGGAGGTGTGAAGCGGTACAAGTTCGCATCAATATATCTGATACAGTCTCAATTTAGATTGGTGTATACCAATGTGTCAATGCTATTCAATGAAAAGTTAATAGCCAACGGAAAAACTTTGCCTATAATAGTGAGCTATGTACCACTTTACGCATACCAATTGGAATGGAAAGCCCTTGGATATAGAACCAATGTACATCCAACTCCAGCAAGAACTGCTGCAATCAATTCAACGACGTGAATTCGAGCCTGGCAGCCGCTTTCCATCAGAACGGGAACTCTCTCAGAAATTTGGAACAAGCCGGGTGACGATCAGAAAAGCGATCGAACGCCTTGTACAGATGGGGGTGCTGGAGCGTCGAGGAACTAGCGGCACTTATCTTCCTGATCTCCTGTTTGACCGGCCAATAAGCGAGCACGTAGCTTACAGTGTTTCTGATGTGGTTAAGAAAGCGGGGCATGTGCCCGGATCTAGGCTCCTCTTTTTCGAAAGAAATGTTGCTGATAAGCATATAGCGAATATGCTCTCCATAGCCGTTGGCGATCCAGTTCTCTCTATCCAGAGATTGCGCACCGTAGACGGAGTTCCAGTATGCCTGGAGTTCTCCCAGATTCCGGCCAGACTGGTACCCGGGCTTTCTGCTGCTGATGTCATTGAGAATAAATCATTGTATGTTCATATACGGAATAAATACCTGTTTAATCTCCATAGCAAATCATCGCGCGTAAGTATTCATCGAGCAACAGAAGAAGAGTCAGATTTTTTGAACATACCCTGGGGGACATCCGTCTTGAAATTTGTAGCAATAAGTATTACTTCTGACGGAACCCCATTTGAATATCTCTGTTCACTTAATCACCCCGATTACGTGAGCTTCTCAATTACCAATAGTGGTCAAGCTCTTTCGGGAACAACCCCGATGGTAACAATGATGATGAACGATGAGCCTCTATAAACCAGCAGTTAGCTGAGTTTATATAGCCTTCAATTTCCCCTTTTATAGCGCCTCTCCCAGCCAGATACCTCTTGGTATACATCAATCTGACAAGCAAATTCCATTGCTTGTCAGCCGTTTTACTTTCATCTTCTCAAAATACTTCAAATTTTATTTTTATCAGCAAAAACATATAGATGCATGATATTCGATCGCCTTTTATGTCAATCCTAACTTGTTGGGAATTTCACGCAAAGAGGTAATGAAAATGTGACTCACTATACAATTTACTTATAATTAGTCACATTTTGGTAATATTAAATTGACACTGGTTTTTTTGATATCTAAGTTGGTATACACCAATTGGCGGTCAGTTTCACATTTGCACGTAGTTAATTTTCTTTGACGATTAATTTGCCACCGCATTCAGAGCGCAACATCAGAGAAAAAACATCTTTCAGTTCAAAGAGCTGTAAGTATGGCGAATCTCTCTTCTGTAACGGGCAATTCAGTCACAACTTTTAAAAAAAGAGGTTGAAATGAATTACATACGTCATCGTCTTGCGGTTTTTTCCGCATCGGCACTAATTATGCTTGGCGGGATGGTTTCAGCGAGTGCAGCGGACATCGTCATAGTGGGCGCGGGTGGAATTTCGCAAGAAGCTCAGAAAAAGGCGCTCTGGGAACCTGCCGCTAAAGCGCTTGGTTGGACTTTTGAGGAGGACACTTCTCAAAGCTGGACTGAGGCAAGGGCGCAGGTTGATGCCGGCGCAGTCAGCTGGGACATCATTTCTCTCAATATGGGTGAGGTTCAACTTGCAGTGGATGCTGGCGTCATAATCAAGCTTCCTTCAGACATTGTTGACCGTAAAGATTTCGTACCTGGTTCAGTGAATGATTATTGCGTAGGTAACAGCGTTTTCTCAACAGTAGTTGCTTATAGCACCAAAAAATATGGAAACAACGGCCCGAAAACCATGCAGGATTTCTGGGATGTCAAAAAATTCCCAGGCAAACGTGGACTATTCCGTAGTCCGCGTGGAAATCTGGAAGCGGCTGCACTTGCACTTGGTCACTCGCCATCTGAGGTTTACGATTTCCTCTCGACTGATGCGGGTAAGAAAGCTGCATTTGACAAGATTGCAGAACTCAAGCCGTACGCAATCTGGTGGGATAGTGGTGCTCAGGCTACTCAACTGGTGAAGGACGGCGAGGTCGACATGATTTATGGCTGGAATGGTCGTCTCCAGGCCGCAATTGACGATGGCGCGCCGTTCAAAATCAACTATAAAGACGGCCTTCTGGATAGCGATTGCTATGCGGTAGTGAAGGGGGCTCCTCACACAAACAATGCGATCAGGTTTATCAAGGAGATTTCCAAACCTGAGTATATTAAAAATCTTCCGAAATATATGGCCTATGGCGGCGCCAATCTTAAGGCCTACGCTCAATACGACGAAAAGACCCTGTCTCGCCTTGCATCTTCCCCGGAGAATGCGAAGCAACAATACCCGACTAATGTCGACTTCTGGGGCAAGAACGGTACAACCCTATCCGAGGCTTTCGACAATATGATTCTGTCTAAATGAACTGCGTGAAATGGTGGCGACCTGGTCGCCGCCACTTTTGATTTGACTTCATTTTAGTATAGCAACCTCAATATCGAGAGAAGGTGTCCAGTGTCGCTAATAGATAATACCACTGCATTCAAAACCAACGTTTCCGACGGAAAGTCGCTGCCAATTTCCATAAATAATATCACTAAGACATACGGAAAAGTACCAGCACTTAACAACGTTAGCCTTGACATCAAGAGTGGCGAGTTCATGACTTTGCTAGGCCCATCGGGGTCGGGGAAAACCACGCTTCTGATGGCCCTTGCAGGTTTTATTCGGCCTGATCATGGATCGATCAAATTTGGAGAGGAGGAGATCGTACTTACGCCCCCGCATCGCCGCGGCATCGGTATGATGTTCCAGAGTTACGCGCTCTTCCCGCATATGAGTGTGTTCGCCAATATCGCATATCCACTGAAAATTCTTGGTCGCTCGAAACCAGAAATTAAGGCTGCGGTAGCTGAAGTCCTTGAGACGGTTCAATTGCAAGGATATGAATCGAGGCACATTTCAGAGCTGTCCGGTGGCCAACGACAACGTATCGCACTTGCCCGAGCTATTGTATCAAGGCCCAAGATCCTCCTGATGGACGAGCCTCTCTCGGCTCTCGATAAAAATCTGCGTGAACTCATGCAAGTTGAAATTAGAGCCATGCATGAGCGCCTTGGTATGACTACGGTCCTTGTTACACATGACCAGCGGGAAGCGCTGACTATGTCTGATCGTATTGCCGTTCTTCACCGTGGGAAAATTTCGCAGAACGATACACCTGACCGAATTTACAATGCCCCAAATAGTGCTTTCGTCGCTGCATTTATGGGTGAATCATCGTTCCTGCGAGTTACGGTTACAGACTCGGGGTACACATATGACGGTAAGCCGCTAAAAATTGCATTGAATACGTCCGTCGGTAAGACAGGATTGCTTGTCATACGACCGGAAAAGCTTGAACTTTTCAGTTCACATGTGGAACACCAAGATTCTAATCACTTCTATGGAATCCTTGAACGAATTCTGTTCCAGGGAGACAGCTGTTTAATTTTCATTCGACTCGCGGACGGAAATCTAATAAGCATGCGGCGTCATAATACACATGTCGGGCACGCGAGCCTCCCGCAGGTTGGTTCACAGATAACAGTGGTCCTTCCTGAGAGTGAAAGCATTATTGTCGCAAACGACAAGGAGGTATAACCATGACAATTGCTATGCTTCCTGTTACCCCAAGTGTTACACCAAAGCAAAATGAAAATGCTCTCCATCGCGCTGGTCGGCTGGAGAGTTTGGGACTGACTTCGCTTGCTATTCCCGGTGTGGCATTGATTCTGGTAACTATTGTTTTGCCACTGAGTGTGATGGTGTTTCTGTCCTTCGTTGAACAGAATGGAACGTTCACCTTTGAAAACTATGAGCGTTTGTGGAGTACTCCCATTTACGCTGAAGTTTTCAGGATGACCTTCGCGGTTTCACTCTATACCACGGTTCTTGTTGCCTTATTCGGCTATCCGCTTGCATATCTTCTCGTTCAACTGCCGGAGCGATTTCAGAATGCTGCGCTTCTCGTCGTGCTCCTTCCTTTCTGGACGGCAGTTCTGGTGCGAACGTATGCATGGCTTGTCCTTCTCCAGAACCAAGGCATCATTAACCATGCACTGATGAAATTAGGGATTATCAATACGCCGCTTGAACTGAGCCACAATCTTCTCGGTGCACTTATTGGTATGGTCCACATCATGCTGCCGTTTATGGTGCTACCGCTGTATGCGTCAATGAAAGCGATTAACAGCGACCTGATGACAGCAGCGTCAAATCTAGGTGCGAGCCCTTCTCGTGCATTCCGCGATGTCTATTTCCCCTTATCGCTGCCCGGTTTCCTCTCCGGCACGCTCATCGTCTTCGTGTTGTGCCTGGGATTCTATGTGACACCTGCAGTTTTAGGCGGCGGACGTGTGATCATGGCTGCGATGCGAATTGATGCAAATATTCGACTTTACTCAAGTTGGGGAGCGGCCAGTTCTTTGGGGGTCGTTCTACTTCTCATTACCGTCATTCTTATCATTGTTGCTTCGATTATCGCCAAAAAAACAGGGCAAGGGGTGTTCCGATGAAGTGGTTACTTCGACCCGCCTCAAGTACACAGATCACTCATTTACAGCGTCTGTGGCTTTACGTACTTGCAGTACTGACAGGTATATTCCTGGTTGCGCCGACGCTTATCGTAATCCCGATGTCCTTTTCGGCATCGGACTATCTGGAATTCCCACCACGAGCATTGTCGTTTCGCTGGTACGAGAACTATTTCAGTTCTGACGCATGGATGCGCGCAACCTTCATCTCAGTGCGTGTTGGTTTACTTTCTATGACCTGCGCTACGATCATTGGGACAGCAGCAGCGTATGGCCTCTGGGCCGGTCGGGTCTTCGGACGGACTGTCCTTTTTGGACTTTTTGCCTTGCCGATGGCGGTACCGATCATTCTGTTGGGAATCGGAGCGCTGTTTGTTTTTGCAAAAGTTGGCTTGGTTAATACGACCCTCGGTCTGACATTGATGCATACAGCGCTTGCACTCCCATTCGTCATGATTGTCGTCACAGCAGGCCTCGCGTCGTACGACTCAACACAGGAGCAAGCCGCAAGAAGCCTCGGTGCTACACGTACTTACGCATTTTTCACAGTGACGTTACCGCAGATCAAATTTTCAGTGATATCCGCGATGCTCTTCTCCTTCTTTGCATCTTTCGATGAGGTCGTTGTAGCTATGTTTATATCGACTGGAACCGGAGCAACTCTGAACCGGCGTATGTTTAACGCGCTTCGAGACCAGGTTGATCCGACGATCGCCGCCATCTCGACATGCCTGATTGCCGTCTCGGTCCTGTTGATTGTACTCGGACAAATCTTCAGGCCGCGTCAACCTAATTGACCAAAATTGGTCAGACCAAGCACAAAGTGTGTGCCTTTCAACTCCCAGAAAATGTTAAGGAAAGTATCAAATGACTACCGAAAAGACTGATAACCAGATCGCAGACGCGTTGCGTGCCGTTGCAGAGCGCAAAAGCGTCACGGACATTTACTTTGTCGCTTGCGGCGGTTCCTACGCTCATATGTTACCGAACCAGTACATCGTCGAGCGCGAAGCTGAACAACTCAATGGTATCGCGCTGAATGCCGCTGAGTTCAAAGCTCGTGCACCGAAGCGACTTGGAGAGTCGTCAGTCGTAATTCTTTGCTCTCACTCTGGCAATACGCCGGAAACGGTCGAAGCGGCGGAAATTGCCCGCAAAGCAGGCGCTCTGACAATTTCTCTAACGCATGACCTCGGTAGCCCGCTGGATATCGCTTCCGAATACACGGTAACTTACATTCACGAACCTACAACGATTTCCCCGATTCATTCGGCTTCTGTTCTCACCCGTCTTACTTTTGGTATCCTTGAAGCTCGCGAAGGAAATAAGAAGGTCAAGGATCTCAACCAGGCGCTGGCGGCCCTCCCTGCTATCGTCGAATCCGTTGTCAAGGATCACGAGTCGGCAATCGCAGAATTTGCAGAAGCTCATAAGCGGGAAGCCATCATATACACGATGGCTTCGGGCTCGAATTACGGCGTGGCCTACTCTTTCGCTATCTGCATCCTTCAGGAGATGCAGTGGGTTCACTCTGCCGCCATTCATGCGGGCGAGTACTTCCACGGTCCGTTTGAGATCACGGATTTCGATGTACCATTTATCCAGTTGATCGGTGTCGGTCCGTCACGGGAAGTCGATGAACGCGCGCTTGCCTTCGCAGAAAAGTACAGCAAGCGTGTAACGGTCCTTGATGCAAATGATTTTGGAGTGTCAAAACTGCCAGAAAGCGTTGCAGAATACGTGACCCCTCTCATCTTTTCGCCCGTCCTGCGCAACTACGCAAACAAGCTTGGGGAGGCAAAAGGCCACCCGCTCACCGTTCGCCGCTACATGTGGAAGCTTGAATATTAAATAAACCAGGAGGCGGTTCGCTGGTCGGATCGCCTCCCACCGTTGTTTAGTTATGTTTGGAAAACCTCACTATGGCCAATAATATTCCCTATCAGGCTGGGCTTGTCAGCATAGGTGACAACGTGGTGGATCTCTACGTTGACCAGAAAATATACTACCCAGGAGGCAACGCGTTGAATGTTGCCGTTCTCGCACGTCGTTTTGGCCTTGAGGATGTTGCCTATATAGGTCTTATTGGTGATGACGAAGAGGGTTCCCATGTTCACTCTTGTCTCATCGCTGAAGGTTTGTCAGATGCACATTTGCGTCAGGCAAAAGGTGAGACAGGCAAAGCCAAGGTTAACATTGTTGATGGTGATCGTGTTTTCATTGGATCAAACAAGGGGGGGGTGCGTAAGCGACTGATGCTTCGCATGGACGAAGACGATATCGCTCTGATTTCCCGACTCGGTCACGTGCATTCGTCGTGTTTCAGCTATATAGAATCTGAGCTGCCCCGTATACGCGCTGTTGCGAAAGAGGTTTCCTTTGACTTCTCTACCGGACGAGACCTTGAATATCTTTCTGCGGTCTGCCCACTTGTCACGCTTGCCTTCTTTTCCGGTTCTGATTTGTCAGATGAAGAAACGGAAATATTCATACACGAGATGCATGCCTTAGGTGCACCAGCTGTTTGCGTTACGCAGGGCGAACGAGGAGCTGTTTACAGTGAAGCTGGACGTATAACAAGACAAGAAATTGTGAAGGCAAACCTTGTTGATACAATGGGCGCCGGCGATGCTTTTATCGCAGGTTTTCTCGCCGCGCATATTAAGGGGGCATCGCTGGATTCAGCTCTGGCTCATGCTTCAGCTTCAGCAGCAAAAGCATGTGAATGGCCGGGCGGTTTTGGACATCCTCATCCGGCAAAATAGAGATATCTCGTCCCTCAGGCCATCATCATTCAAAATTGGCCATACACACCACATACAATGTGGTGTTTGAAGTCCTCTCCATCTATTCCCAGTAGAATCGCTGAGCAGCGGTCCTACTGGGTGTAATATGACCACCTTTAGTTCAAATCTGTTTTTCCTGTAAAGAACAAAAAATTAGATGTTGCCAATTATCTCCTTACTTATTTAGTACTGCATGGATTATTTTTTGTAGTAAAATGTTGTTTTTGTGGTTTCTGGAAGTAGTAATGCTAACACTAAGCGGTATCGTGAAATAAATAACAGCACTTCTTCTTGTGTGAATTATTAAAATAAGGAATTAATTCTGATCTTAATAATTTTTATTCACGAACTAATAATTAGATAGTCAATATGGCAATAATTGGTGTCGTTCTATTTAATAATAAGTTACTGCATTTTGAAAAAAACGCATGCGCACTGTGTTAATTAACAACAAATTTTATATATTTAATCAGTGGTCGTTAATGTAGGTGTAACAGGAATAAGTGTTGTGCTTTATTTTATAGCCTATGACAAAGGGCACCTAGTTGAGAATTTTATGAACCGTCACCGGCAGATAGGAACAGTGGGAGGTAGCGCTCTAGACGCGACCCTTCCTAAAGAGAAAGGGGGTAATTGTCCCCGGATACTAAGCTTCTTGGATTATCTCATAATATCCACGTTTTGCTCAACGCCTGAAGCCCAGGTAGCATGTTATTATTGCCAACTATAAACAATCCGGCGCTTTTATCGCATTTCAATCGCGGCTGTTTCCAGTTCAATTGATGGGGCCCGTAAGGGGCTCGCGGGCGATGAAGACGAAGAGGTGTGAGAAATAGGTGGATCCTCTTTTGAAATGAATGGCGGAATCTGGCTGCACCTATCCGCCATTCTAAGTTAACCATTATGTGGTTGCAGTTTAAACAAATACAGAGATTCACGCATACTTATTCAATGACGTTTATCAATACGCTGCACCAGTAGATCACCCAGCCACTGGATACCGCACACCAGTATAATTAACACAGCAATCACCGCTATCATTACCAAGGTGTCAAAACGCTGGTAACCATAGCGAATAGCCAAATCTCCCAATCCTCCTGCCCCAATTGCCCCCGCCATGGCTGAAGCGCCAATCAGTGCCACCAACGTAACAACAAAGCCGGAGAGAATGCCTGGCAACGCCTCCGGGATCAAAACATCCCAGACGATGCGCAACTTGCTTGCACCCATTGCCCGTACTGCATCAATAAGTCCGTGATCAACATCGCGCAGTGATACCTCAGCCACACGCGCAAAGTATGGAGTGGCGGTAATCGACAATGGCACAATAGCGGCCCAGGTGCCAAGTGATGTACCGACCAAAAAACGAGTTAAGGGAATCATCGCAACCAGTAAAATGATAAAAGGCAGCGAACGAAAAACATTGATAATCAGGCCAAGTACCCGATTAATACCGCTATGTTCTGAGATGCCACCCTGGCTGGTCATAACAAGAATCAAACCCAGTGGTAAGCCTGCAACCAATGAAAACAGGCCGGAAACTGTTGTCATCAGAATGGTTTCCCACAGTGCATTAAGAAGTAAATCAATCATTACTGGCGACATAACCGACCAACTCCACCTGTGCCTGCTGCAAATGCAGCCATTTGAGAACTTGTTGCTCATCTGTTTCGTTTGCGGCGAAAACAGCAATAAAGAAACGCACCACTGCATAGTGCTGGATATGATCAACACCACCTTGTATCAAGCGGAATTTACCAGGCAATGTTGCAGAGAAATTAACAAGCAAATCACCTTGTGCATCTTCACTGACAAAATGTACGCAATATATGGCCTCACCTTGTTTTAACTTGGTCAATTTTCCCGCTATTGATTCCGGCAGTTGTGGCAGTAAACCGCGCAGTAACACACGTGTTAAATCCGACTGTGGATGCGCAAACACCTGCCACACCGGGCCCTGCTCAATTATCTCCCCTGCATTGATTACCGCCACACGATGCGCCATTGATTTGATCACCTCCATCTCGTGGGTGATCAGCAAAATGGTAATACCGAATTTTTGATTAAGGGATTTGAGCAGCGACAAAATCGAACGTGTGGTTTCGGGATCGAGGGCTGAGGTGGCTTCATCGCACAATAATAGTGCTGGACTTGCAGCCAGAGCACGTGCAATACCGACCCGCTGTTTCTGCCCACCTGACAAAGCCGCTGGATAACTAAACTCCTTATCCGCCAGCCCGACAATTTCAAGTAGCTCTCTAACACGCTGTTCACGCTGTGCTTTACCTATGCCCGCAATCTTCAACGGCAGCGCCACATTTTGTGCAACGGTTTTTGCTGAAAGCAAATTGAAGTGCTGAAACACCATACCAACGCGGCTGCGAACCGCTTGCAACTGTTTTTCCGACAGACCGGTAATGTTCCGGCCTTCTATTTCAATGACTCCTTCATCAGGTTGTTCCAGCCCGTTGAGACAGCGGATCAAAGTAGACTTACCAGCACCGCTTCGCCCGATGATGCCGAGGATTTCGCCTTTATGTACACTCAAAGACACCTCGTGCAACGCTTGAGTTTTTCCAAAACTTCGGGAGACAGCTTGTAATTGCACGACGCAACGATTTTCCCGCGCAATGTATTCGCTGTCTTGATCGCTTTCCACGACACCACGTGTGACTGCATGATAGGGCAAGTCAGAATTTGAGAATAATGTCATCTTTAACTTGTCCTTACCACGCTGTTTGACCTGTGCCTTTATAAACCTTATCAAACACATTTGTTACCGCATCATTCTGATACGACGCCACAAGTATTTTAACCCAAGGGGCACCTGCGTTTTCTTTCTTCACTGCGATGAAGTTGATGTAAGGATTATCTTTGACCTGTTCTTGAGCAATACGATCGGCTGGTGTCAAACCACTTTTTAATGCCCAATCGGTATTCACCACCGCCGCATCCAGGTCCGGGACAGAACGGCCAATGATGCCTGAATCCAATTCTTTGATTTGCAGGTGATGTGTATTTTCAATGATATCAGCGGTGGTAGCATTAATGCCTGCGGCCTGTTTAAGTTTTATTAATCCCTGTTGTTGAAGTAGAATCAGTGCTCGCGCTTCGTTAGAGGGATCATTTGGCACGCCAATGACTGCGCCGTCTCTAAGCTTCTCCGTCGTATTTACTTTCTGTGAGTAAAGACCAATAGGCCACACTGCCATATCACCAACACGTACGATATTGTAGTGGTTCACTTTAATTTGGTTGTCAAGGAACGGCTGGTGCTGGAATGCATTAGCATCAATTTCGTCGTTCTGTAACGCTTCGTTCGGCTGGTTATAGTCATTAAACACCACAGTTTTTACTGTCAACCCTTTTGCTTCCGCCTGTTTTATCACTTCTCGCCACACGTCCTCTCCCTCACCGCCCATGATGCCCACCTTAATAACGTTTTTATCTGCAGCCTCAGACTGGGATAAGGGAAATAATATTGTGAAAAATAACCATGCTACCATGGTTAAAGAAATTCTATTCTTAACTGAAGCTAGGTGTATATACATAAAGTAAGTCCCTAATGTTTTTATCAAGGTTGAAAAATAGATTTTTGCAACGACTGGCAGTGAGAGTATATCTGCTTTCATGCGCCTTCGTTATGATTTATACAATAATGCTTTTCCATTAATAACATATTAAAATACATTTATTCTAGAGTTGGATTTGATTTTCCTAGAAATATTATTTTTCTTCAAAAAATATTATGATTACTCATCGGAATGGTTCCGAGAAAATTACTTCAAAAGTTAAAGTTGAGCATCCGAGCATCGAGCCCTGTCAATGATTAGTTTGAAATGGAAGTAACTCCTTGCACGCCAATTTAGTCTTCAGTAGGTAATCGTGAACTAAAATTAGATTACTTAACCGAAATGTCACTGTGTGGTTTCATAGCTGGTGGGACCCAAAAACCAGCACTACATTTGCGACAATCGTTTGGGAGAGGCTTGCCTCTCCGAAGGCCCATAGCCGCCCCAGCTTACTTACAAAGTAGAGTATCGGCGTTAACGTGAGGCTATTAGGTTATGACACATAAAACGGCTGTCAGTTGTTTGGCGGCGGAGGGTCACCCAGGCGTCGCGCGCGGTACTCCGCCCAGCGCGACGCAATGCACGCCTGTGCGCCATCAGCAACGACATTGGCGACGCCTGCAAAAATGAGTGCTCCGATGCCGATAAACGTGATAGTGTCCGGCACTTCATTGAAAAACAATGCTCCAAAAATCAGACCCCACACCATCTGACTATACTGGATCGGCGCGATCCGGCTGGCAGGTGAGGGCGTCAATGCGGTTATTAGCATGATGTAAGCAAATCCGTTGAGCAATCCTCCCGCTAATAGGAGCAGCAGATCTCGCACATCCGGCCATGTGAAGCCAACGATTATGAGTATGATCATGTTGAGCCCAGCTGTGTATAAGCCCGGCAAAAGGAACAGGGCGAGCCGTCGCTCCGTCCTTGCAACGGTCCGCGTCAATGTCGTCGCTGATGATGAGCAAATCGCGCCAAGTAACGCGCTAAGATGCCCCCAGTCCAGTTCCTGGAAGCCTGGTCGAACAACGATCACGACAGACGCAAAGCTTATGAACATCAGTAACCAGCGTGTCGACGTCACCTTCTCTTTGAGGGCGACCACCGAGAGTAACGTGATGAATACGGGAGTCAGGAAGATAATAGAATATGCTTCAGACAATGGGATTGAAATAAACGCATAGGTCCCTGCGGTAGCAGAGATAGCACGAAGTACGCCAATGAGATGGCTATAACAAGGATTGACCAGACTGATTGCCACTCCCCAAGTCTCGCTTTGGGGTTTTGCCAATATACCGGGTAGCAGCGAGAAGATCGAGACGAATAGTCCAATCTCGAAAACGCTAGCGCGATAGCCGACAAACTTTACCATCGAGTCGCCGACTGTATAGAAAAAATATACTGTAAGAGCGAGCAGTATACCAAGAGTGACCTTGCTCATATTTACCAACGTCAATGGGTATTGCACTTTCGGTGCTGACGAGGTCTTCTTAAAGATATTCATGCGTTCTTCTCCCAGTTAACTCTATCGCTTTAGCGGTTTCCTAACCGCAGGTCTGGTTGTGGGATCGATAAACACTCCAGCGCCTTGATAAACAGCGATATGAATACGACCCTTGTCGGCGAGATTGAGTACAGCGTCGTGTTCTAATCCGCGCCAGACTCAGGTGGTGTCAGCGTTTTATCTTTTTTTTTCATGGAATTCATCTTCTATTAAAAACAATGTTCGATTGGTAATAGCCAGTGAAACACAAAATCTAAATGGCGCCTTGATTACGATCGAGTCGGGCAAGGGTTTACAGGGATGCTTACACGTTGCTTCAACAAGGCTATTAGAAAAAAGACGTATTCATTATTATTTACGACAAGAAAATGCTTGACATAAAATCAAGGCCTAGCAAATATAGTGAATTCAACTATTCGTAATTAAGACAGGGTAATATTTGTGGTCAGGATAATTAGTTATGGCAAGTTTCTTAAGAAAGTATACCGATAGTTATTAGTGCATATACCACACGATTGGTCTGTAATTAAAAGCAGAGTAAGACCAATTGCTTACTCTGCTTATCCCTTTTAATATACAAACGAATAATGGAACAACCATTATCTGTTTCAATATTTTTTACTGAAATTTCTCTCCGTTATTAAAAGCGTATAATGTGTTTTAGGCCTTTTCCGCGCCAGGCATTCTCAAACGCCTCTAATCCATTATCAATCGAATATTCATGCGTCACGACACTATTGACTGGAAGCAGGCCGGAGGAAACAAATTCTAAAGTTTTACGGAATTGTGAAATAGAAGACTTAGTAGTGCCTACTACACTCAGTTCTTTAGAATGAATCAAGTTTGTATCTACGGGAACTGGTTGTTTATCTGCAGGTGTTAAACCAAAGTAGTTTATTCGTCCAAAATAATTCATAAGTCGCAATACTTCATTTTGTACCTGCGCTACTGGAGTCGCCGTCAATGCAATATCAACACCTTTCCCATCGGTATGTTTCATTACAAAATCATATAAATTATCACCGCAGTATGTCAACACGCCGGGAACTAATTTCTCCCCTTCTCTTAAACGATCCTCTGAAATGTCGTTTAAAATAACTTTAGAGGCACCTAGCATTTTTAAAAGCATTGCTATCATTAATCCTATTGGACCTGCTCCAATAACAATAGCAATATCTCCTGCTTTTACATTACATTTTGCCACGCCATTATAAGCACATGAGAGAGGTTCATTCATTGCAGCGTCTTCTGGAGAAACAGTATCAGGGATCACAACAAGATTCCCTTGAGCAATTGCATCTTCAGTAATTACCATGTATTCAGCAAAGGCCCCATCAATATTAATACCAAAGGCCTTATGAGAATCAACACACATATGAGTGTTTCCGCTAACACAAATGTCACAAATTCCACATCCAATATTTGGAGCAATTGCAACTCTCATCCCTTCTTTATAAAAAGGGACCTCCTTACCTACTTTTGTTATTTTTCCAGAGACTTCATGCCCCATTGTTACTGGATGTTCGGCATCAAAATATTTATGCCCATGCTTCCAGTTTTTTATGTCAGTCCCGCAAATCCCTGCTGCCTCGACTTTAAGTAGAATCTCTTTTCCAGAAATTTTTGGTGTCGGAATTTCAACTATACGAATGTCTTCTTTACCATATAACTTAATTGCTTTCATACATTTCATCCTTCGATTATTGTTTCGAACAGTGTCATTAATACTCAACCTTCCACATTAATGACTAATGGTTACCGGGTGCTGACTATCCACTGCTAAAACCTAGTTGTCGAATGGTTAGACATTTTTGAAACGTGAATAGTTAAAAAATCAATAACAGAGGTTCTGATGGCTGATAAATTTAACTGATTATTACACCCACGCTTCAAAAAATCGGGAAGGTATCTAACCTACATTAGTAGGTATTGAAATAGTTTTGTATTAACACTGGTTTTTTGTTCTGCGACAGCGCTGTCATCAGTAATATCCTAGCCTTAGCCGGATTTAATGAATTAGATACTAATCCCGGTAGCTCTTTATCAGATGACACGATTCCATTGCCCGTTCGGGATGCGCGCACAACAATAATTCCGGCTTTCTCTGCCTTCTTAATACCAGCTTCGCTTCTCACAGAAACTGAACCCGCGCCTGTTCCCGCATAGACGATCCCGTCAACATGATGTGAAATCGCTGCGTCAAACATATATTCTGGGTCATCCTGATAACCATAAATTATCACCACGGTAGGCAATTTTTTAAGGTTCCGTACATCAAAAACAGAGCGCAGGGTATGCGTTTTTTCAACACGGTTTTCAAATTGAGGTTTGCCGCCGACAATTATTCCCAGATATCCCTCCTCGGGAGCTTTAAAGGTGTCCATAGTGGTAGAGTTTGTTTTGGTTATAAATCTTGCCGAGCCTATACGGTCATTTAAAACCACCATGACGCCACGTCCCTTGGCATTGGGATCGGCAGCAACCGTGACGGCCTCCAGTAGGTTCATCGGACCGTCGGCGCTAATCGCTGTGGCGGGTCTCATCGCTGCGGTAAAAACGACGGGTTTATCGCTCTTAACTGTAAGATTTAGAAAGTAGGCAGTTTCATCAAGCGTATCGGTTCCATGAGTAATAACAACACCATCAACATCATTACTTGCCAACAACGCATTCACCTGTTGAGAGAGTTTTAGAATAATATCGCTGGTCATGTTTTCACTGCCGATATTTGAAATTTGCTGACCATCAATGCGGGCAATAGTATTTATTTCTGTCACCGCATTAATTAACGTCTGAACGCCAATCGCCCCTGACTTATAGCCTGTTGTTTGCGTATTACTTTCCGCCGTACCCGCAATGGTCCCACCTGTAGCCAGAATAACAATATGAGGCCTGCTGGAGGCACTGAATACACTTTGACTGATTAAAATCATTGCCGCAACGATGAATATTTTGATATTCATTTCCACACCCTGACTTTATGTTATTTGAAGTAGTGATTTAAAATTATTTATAAATCAACCTAGAGCTATTTTACCTAAGATAAGACCAACAACAACGGAAACAATAACGTTCACTAACCCTGGTCTCATAAAACTGTGGTTAAGAACATATTTTCCAATACGTGTTGTTCCTGTGTCATCAAAAGCCAATGCAGCAAGACACTGCGCCGCAATAGGAAAAAAGAAATAGCCATTTACCGCAGGCCACGAGCCAATAAGTACATAGGCAGGTAAACCCAACGCCAGTCCCAGTGGTATCAGAATTAAGGTTGTTGCAGCCTGACTGCAAACCATTGCATAAACAAAGAACATCATGATAGCAATCAGCCAAGTTTGCTGTAAGAGTAACGCCTGAACTCCTGCTTTGATCATGACAATATTTCCACTAATGAAGGTTTCACTCATCCAGACAAGACCCCATGAGCAGACAACCGCTAGCGCACCCGCACGGAAGACGGTACCACCTAGAATTTGATCCACCTTTGGGCGACATATCAACACGATCAGGCAGGCAAAGGAGAGCATAGTTATCTCGATTGCTGTAGACATAGAAAGCGGTTGCAATCCCTTTGCTGTTTCTACCATCGGACGTAGAGACGGAATTATTCCTAATAATACAATCACAATCGCACTCATTAGAAACAGTACGACAGAAAGCGTAGCACGTGTAGTGATTACTGTTTTCTTGCTTTCTTTCTGAACAGGTTGAATTAAACCTTCTACCAGTCGACGCTGGTACTCTGGATCGTCTTTTAACTCTTTGCCTTTATTAAAGTTAGACATCGCACCTATCGCAACGCCAATTAATGTTGCTGGCACGCAAATTATCATTATGGTGAAAATGGATATGCCTAATGGCGCCATCAGGCCAATCATCCCCGCCATCGCTGCTGAAATGGGACTGGCAGTTATCGCCTGTTGTGACGCTATAACTGAGATAGATAATGGTCGCTCTGGGCGGACGCCTGAATCGCGAGCAACTTCAGAAATAACCGGCAATAAACTGTATACAACATGCCCTGTCCCGGATACAAAGGTGAAGATATAACAAACAAAAGGTGCAAGCAGAGTGATATAACGTGGATGACGTCGCAGGATTTTTTCTGCCAGCTTAACCATAAGATCCAGACCGCCTGCAGCCTGTAATGATGAAGCAGCTAATACAACGGAGAGAATAATTAAAATAACGTCATATGATGGTGTTGCAGGAGTGAGGCCAAATACAAAAACCATCACACCAACGCCAAAACCACCTATCAGGCCTAGAAATACGCCACCGATCCTGGCACCAACCATCAGAGCAAAAAGAATAAAACACAATTGCGTCCAAAACATACTTCCTCCTTCTAATCGGAGTCAATGTTGCGGGCAAGTTAACTGAGCTGCGTCAACAAGCGGAATAAGGTTTACCGAAACCAAACGCACCATATTGCGACAATACATTTGCAGCAGATTTTCCGCCATCGCGCATTGCACGCATCACTTTTTCGTTGTCAGGCTCAGCTATGCCTGTTTGAATAATTGAGAGCATAAAGCCGGTTAAAAAAGCATCGCCAGCACCTAATGTATCTATAGGCTCAATATATTCAGGACACCATTCAAGGTAGCCATCCTTAGAAAAATAATACACGCTCTTATGACCACGGGTAGCAATAATATGTCGACAACCATACTGATAAAGTAAGGCTATTTTTTCTTTTATTTGATCTGGGGATAAATCGCCGCATGAAATAAATCCATAATCAACCCAAGGGCATACATCCTGAAAATATGAGTTTGTCCCTCGCCCAGAAAAATCAAATGATATCAGGTTATGTTGGTGTTTGATTTTCTCCAATTCTGATTCCAGATGACCATTAATACTGGAATGCACTAAACTAAAATTTGCAATGAAATGAAGATCATCCTGAGACAGCACTAAAGGATTTTCACGCAAAACCCCATTTTTATTACTACTAACAAACTCACGATCACCATTATTCAGACGAATACATGCATATCCATTTTCACCATCATAATGACGGCAGTGTGTCATATCTATATCTAATTCTCGCAATACATTTTGTATATGTCTCGCAGCTTCATCATTCCCGAATGCCCCCATGAAAGCACTTGGCACACCCGCTAGTTTTGCATAAACAGAAAAGTTTAATGCATTGCCTCCCGGATACATGATTCCTGAGTGAAGATATTTGTCGACGACATTATCACCAATACCTATTACGCTTATTTCCATAATGTTTCCTAACTCAACATGATGTAAAAAAAACGTCCCTGTTGTTATTAAATCCTCTAAGAATTAATATTCTACCTTCCACATATAACGACGCGTGGTTAACGGGTGCTGACGAGCCTCTGCCAACGCGCGGTTGTAGACTGGGTAGACGTTGTTAAAAAGTGAATGGTTAAAATAATCAATAACTGTGGTGCTGATGGTAGACAAACCTAACTCCTTCGCATCCACAACCTCAATTCTTTGGCCGTACTTTTTCAGAAAGTTTAGAGCGCGCTCATCAACCAACCGTGTACTGCCTTCTGAATACTGGAAGAAGAATGGTGTATTTGCATCAGTAATTTCGAATGGCCCATGGAAAAACTCACCGCTATGAATACAAGCCGAATGAATCCACTGCATTTCCATAAAAATGCAAATGCTCTGCAAATAGGCAGCGCCATATCCTGCGCCACTTGCGACAGTATAGATAACCTTATCGTCCTTAAATTCCTGAGCGAATGCATTTGCACGTTCAGCCACATGTTCGCAAGCGCGCCACACAATACGATTAATCTTGCTGACTCCGTCCATAAAGTCGTCATAATGAGCATAACCTTCCGTGTGCTGAAGAAGTTCAACCGCGCTCAACAAACATTTCATCGTTTTCTCTCCAGCAACATCTTTGCCATCGCCGAAGGTATAACTCTCTACGAAATCACAATGTACGACTAAAGGTGAATCCATGACCCAGGTTAACCCAATGACAGGGGCACCATGTTGACGGGCAATTTCTGCTGCCTTAATCGTCTCCGGAGTGTTGCCTTTATGTGAAGCGACGATTACAACAGCGTTTTCACCCAGCGCTACGGGTGGGTTACTGATAAATTCACCGCTGTTATACAGACCAACGGTTAGCGCGGTTGCCTCTTTTTCTAAAAAAGCCTTTGCAGGATAGAACGCTGCATAGGAGCCACCACAGGCCACGTAGTAAACGTACTTGACTCCCCCTTTTTCCGCCTGGCTGGCCACAATATCGCTAACAATCTCTTTAATACTCATCTGCTTCCCTCTGTTCTTACCGATGATAGTGGCGAATGTTACCGCCACGAATGACTCTAAACATATTACATTTTTTATATGACATTAGGATACATTTAATCGGTGTGGGACAAAAAAAACGGGATCCATGATATGGATCCCGTTTTAGCCTGTAGCAATGCTGCTGCCTAAAGGATTACACCGTGAAGCAAATCTTGTCACCTACAATGAGTTGTTTGGATAAACAGGATAATTCTCCTTTATTATCAATCATTTCGCTCCTGATTAAAATTAATGGATAATGCTCACTAATTCCAAGGTAATGTGCGACTTCAAAACTGGCGTAGACCATCTCGATCTTTTTATTGGAATGAGTAAACCAGAGACCGTATTTTTCACGCAGACACTCATACAATGAATGATTGTTGAGATCCTCTTCTAACAAAAAAGCGAAGCGTGGAGGGAGTTGGATAGTTTCCAGAGAAACCGGGATATTGTCTGCGAAGCGTATTCTTTCGATTACCACAGCTTTCTCATTCTCTCCCATGCTAAGTAAGGATTTGGCCTCTTCATCTATCGATTCAAAAACAGACTTGATAGTTCGTGATCCGGGAATCCTCCCCTGTAACTTGCATAACTCGCTGAAACTTATGATGCTACTCATGCTACGCTGAAATTTTTCCCTAGTGACGAATGTTCCTTTCCCTGAAACACGAGTCAGGAGGTTTTCACGTGTCAACGCATCTAGTGCCTTACGTACAGTTACTCGACTTACCTGTAATTGAGCACTCAATTCATTTTCCGTTGGAATCTGCTGACCTGGTTTATACTCACCCCGCAAGATGGCATCTTTCAACGAAGCTTCAAGCTGTTTATAGAGTGGTTTCGCGCTTTTGCTGTCAGGGCGTTCCATATTATGTATCCATTTGTATTGTCGATGTGTAATGCCATGTATTATAACCATAATTAAATAGATTCTTACTATGGATGAAGAAAAATCATTCGCATCGTATGTAATAATGACCTTAGCAACAAACCTTACCTCAGTTGGAAAAAGGATTTCTGCATGATAATAACGCACTGATATGTATGTAGTCCCCCCTGAATTTAGTCTTACCGCGTAATGGAGTTCTCTGGTTATCGATTGTTAAAACTCAACTTTCGGCGTAAAGGAAAAAAACGCTTACCCAACAGGTACCCACAGCCGTTGGTTATTCCACATAAAATGAACCACTGTTGGTCAGTCGATTTTATGAGTGATGCCTTGAGCGACGGGCGACGATTCAGGTTATTTAACGTAGTTGATGATTTTAACCGGGAAGCACTGGCGATTGAAGTTGACTTGAATACCGGCTCATCGTGTTGTGCGCATTCTGGAGCGGTTAAGTGCAGAACGAGGCTATCCGGCTTTTATCCGAAGTGATAATGGGCCAGAATTCACTGCCGCCGCCTTAGGCGAATGGGCAGAGATGCACGGCGTGATACTCGATTTTATTCAGCCCGGTAAGCCGATGCAGAACGGATTTATTGAGCGATTTAATAAAACACTACGAACAGAAATACTTGATATGTATCTGTTCAGAACACTGTCAGAAGTCCGCGTGCTAACAGAAGACTGGCGCACAGAATATAACGAAGAACGCCCGCATAGCTCACTGGGTGATATACCACCTGTTATCTATGCGAGGGAAAAACTGGCCGGAGATCCTCATTGGCGGTGGTACTAAAAACCGGAGGGACTACACTAACACGGCTTATCTTTATGATTGGTTATGCCTAATGAGTCAGACTGTCTTTTGTGAGTTTTCGTAACTCAAGACATAAGGCGGGACGTATTCTTCTAGGCATATATCAAGATAATTTGACCACCATTGCATCATCGCTTTACGGGCATCCAGATATTGTGCTTTGTGGATGTAAGCTGCACGGACACTGTTACGTTCCTGATGGCTCATCTGACGTTCAACAGCGTCCTGAGCCCACAAACCAGATTCCATTAGGGCACTACAGGCTAGTGCCCTGAATCCGTGGCCGCAGATTTCACCCTTTGTGTCATAGCCCATCAGACGTAGAGCCTTGTTGACAGTGTTTTCGCACATTGGCTTATTCGGATTATGGTCACCGGGGAATATCAGTTCCTGATGCCCGGATATTTCCTGTATCTGTTTCAGAATTGTCATGGACTGACTGGAGAGGGGAACGATATGAGGTGTACACATTTTCGCACCGCGTCCGGAATAGCGGACTCCGGGGATGGCCTCGCGAGTGGCAGGGATGGTCCAGATTTTGTTTCTGAAATCGATCTCAGACCAACGGGCAAAGCGCAGTTCGCTGGAACGGATGAACAGGTGCAGGGTAAGTGATACTGCAAGGCGGGTTAATTCTCGCCCTTGGTTGTAGTTCTGAATCCGAGTCAAAAGTTCTGGCAACCGCTCCAGCGGAAGTGCAGGGTAGTGGCGTTTAACGGGAGGGGCGATAATACCGTCCAGATTTGCTGCCGGATTATTCTCTATCAATTCTCGATGCACAGCATGACGCATGATGTTACACATATGCTGCCGGGTACGAGCTGCTACTTCCAACAGACCTTTTTCTTCAATACCTTTCAGCAGGTCGATGAAATGTCGGGTTTTCAGTTCTGTGACCGATAGGTGCCCAATTATTGGGAAGATATGATTGTTCATGCTGGCAAGCAGACGGGCGGCATGGTTTGCTGACCAGGCTCTGTTACTTTTATGCCAGCTCAATGCCACGGTCTTGAAGGTTTTTTCTGGTGAGGAAGTGGTTCTTTCAGTAGAGCGCTGTTGTGCTGGATTGATATTCTGCGCCAGTAATTTACGGATACCATCACGTCGCTGACGAGCGTCGGACAGAGACACATCAGGGTAGGCACCTAAGCTGAGGCGTGATTCTTTTCTATTGATACGATATTTGAGATACCAGAGACGTGAACCGCCTGGATTAATCAAAAGGTACAGACCATGAGAATCGGAAATTTTGAAGGGTTTTACGGATGGTTTTAAGTTGCGGATTTTTGAGTCGTTAAGAGACATTTGGGGGTCACTCCGTCATCGAACCAACTTGACCCCAAATC
>NZ_JABAED010000069.1:0-1355 GCF_023701875.1 Rahnella sp. CG8 | reverse complement strand
CCATATATGGACGCCCCGGGTGTTACAAGTACTGGTTCGATACGGTTTGCGACCATATATCCGGCGTCGTTAGTGGGTTAATTTACCCGCGCCATGATGTTATCCGAGCCCTGTTTCCTTATCACTACACCGGTATATGATTACCCAGGTCAACTTCAGGCTGTTACAGGGACGGTAGCCGTTTTCTCATCAGTGCCTGCAAACTCAGTTAAATAAGTTTCTGTAAATTGCTGTTTTTAGCTAATTCATCGCAACGGCCTTCTGCATATTAAAATCAACCCCATCTGTCAGCACACGCCAGATAATTCTCGTCAGTTTATTCGCCAGTGCAACCGTGGTTTTCAGGAACCCTCGACGAGCTTC
Source organism: Rahnella sp. CG8 (assembly GCF_023701875.1). Lineage (NCBI taxonomy): Bacteria > Pseudomonadati > Pseudomonadota > Gammaproteobacteria > Enterobacterales > Yersiniaceae > Rahnella > Rahnella sp. CG8. Next base: position 992 of record NZ_JABAED010000069.1, on the reverse strand, counting down.
AAGCCTTTGCAGCCAAAGGCCCAGACTGTCATCGCGCTTTTTCATACAGCGCATTACAGACCGTGCTCCATGGATGATTAATGTTCTGAGACTACGATTGCCATTTTTTGTCACGGAGGATAATCGTTGCTTGCCTCCCGAACTGTGCTGCCGGGGAACCAGGCCACACCAGGCGGATAACTCTCTGCCGTTGGAAAATTGCCCTGCATCCACTTCACTGATAAACGCTGCCGCGATGAGCGGGCCGACTCCCGGAATAGTTAACAACTGGCGATAGGCAGCTTGTTGTGAAGACAATGCAGCAATTTCCTTATCCAGTCCGGTGACGCGTTCATTCAGCGCCTGCATGTCTTCCCGCAATGTAGAAAGTAAACGGCGGACAGTGAACGTTAACTCATTCGACGCGTCTTCCATCAGTTCAGGCAGGTGCTGCTGGAGGCACTGTATCCCGACAGGGATAATGAGACCATATTCAGCGAGCAGAGAACGAAGCTGGTTAGCCAGCGCCGTTCTTTGCTCAACCATGAGCTGACGGGTATTTCGCAGCGCTTTGATATCCTGCTGCTCAGCAGTTTTGACCGGAACAAAGTGGATGCCAGGGCGGAGTGCTGTTTCACAAATCGCCAGCGCATCATTAGCATCGTTTTTCTGGCTTCTGACAAAGGCTTTAACGTGCTGGGCAGGTATCAGTCTGACGTTGTATCCCATCGTTCTGAAGGTTCTGCCCCAGAAGTGCGAAGTAGAGCATGCCTCCATCGCGATAAGCGTTCCGGGCTCGAAGTGTCGAACGCAATCCAGCAATTTTGAACGGGAGATCTTCTTGTTATATGCAATTGAACCATCAACCATCCAGACGCATACCTGAAAAACAGATTTGGCAATGTCGATACCAACAACTCTGATTGTGTTCATGTGATATCACTCCTGAATTAATTGCAGTCAATAGAGTATGGCACTGGCTACTTCAGGGAGGGGCGTCCATAACATCACTA
>NZ_JABAED010000068.1:0-1360 GCF_023701875.1 Rahnella sp. CG8 | reverse complement strand
CTTAATAAGATGGTCACCCCCACCCTGTGAGCGGTACGCTGACAGGGTGTTTTTCTTTCTGAAGGGGATCATCATGCAAAACGTTACGCTCATCGGTATTGACCTCGGCAAGCATTCGTTCCATGTCCACGCTCAGGATAAAAACGGTAATGCATTGCTACGTAAGAAGTTTTCCCGCAACCCGTTAACCGCCTTTCTCTCTACTTGTGCCGCTTCTACCGTTGTTATGGAGTCCTGTGCGGGCGCCCATTTTATGGCCCGGCACATCAGCCAGTTCGGGCATCAGGTGAAGCTCATCTCTCCTCAGTTTGTCCGACCCTTCGTTAAAAGCAATAAGAACGATTTCATTGATGCCGAGGCTATCTGCGAAGCCGCATCACGACCTTCTATGCGCTTCGTGACTCCGCGAACCGAAGACCAGCAGGCTATGTCGGCGCTTCATCGCGTCCGTGACGCAATCGTCAGAGACCGCGTTAAAACCACCAACCAGATGCACGCTTTCCTGCTGGAGTTTGGCATTAGCATGCCGCGCGGCACCGCGGTTATCAGGCGTCTTGCTGCGGTGCTTGAAGAGCACGAACTGCCGCCTTATTTAGCGCGATTACTTATGCGTCTCCATCAGCATTACGCCTACCTCACTGAACAGATTGAAGAACTCGAACAAGAGTTAAAAACCCACATGGCGGATGACGATACCGCACAGCGCTTGCTGACTATCCCCGGCGTTGGACTTATCACGGCAAGCCTTTTAGCCACGAAGCTTGGCGATGGAAAAAGTTATGCCAGCAGCAGGGACTTTGCTGCATCGACGGGGTTAGTCCCACGTCAGTACAGCACTGGCGGAAAAAGTACGCTAATGGGCATCAGTAAGCGCGGGGATAAAAATCTGCGACGTCTTCTGGTGCAATGCGCTCGCGCTTTTATGCAACGACTTGAACACAATCAGGGGCGGCTGGCTGACTGGGTGAAGGCCCAGCTCTCGCGGCATCACTCGAACGTAGTGGCCTGCGGGTTAGCCAACAAACTGGCCCGAATAGCCTGGTCGGTGACAACCCATCGTACAGCTTTTATCCAATAAAAAGAGCCAACAGGGACGAACTGTTAGCTCTTAGGCGTTACGCAGTGACTTTCTGGTTTTGCGACGACTGATTATTGATGACATGAACGGCACAGCGACCTGCGGATGAACCTGACATAAAAAATGGCTCTTTGAAGCCGTCCGCTTTTTAAGGTTCTGCAGGCGCGGACTTCATCGTGGCGCGGGCAACGTAAGGTTGCCCATCAGACGCCGTATAGATTTAAGCAAGCCCATCATAAATCAAAATCAACGTTGCAAAAAAGGGGGTGACCATAGATTTTT
>NZ_JABAED010000067.1:0-1708 GCF_023701875.1 Rahnella sp. CG8 | reverse complement strand
ACGGATTTACTGGAAAAACTGGCAAACCGCCTGCGTGTTGAAGGTGACAATGCCTACCGCGCGCATGTGGGCACCAATGTACACCTCTACGGCGGCGAACGGGCGGCAAAAGAAGTGGAGATGTTTAAGCAGGAAAAGCCGGATTGGGTGGATGTTGGGAAGAAAAAACAGACATACAAACCATTAAATTCTTTTGATGATGAACAATCGATAACAGAAGGATGGCCAGATATTCGGGAAAATTCCTCTAACCCAGTACTTAAGGGCAAGTTTGATACTTTTGATAACTCAATGAGTGCGATTGAAATCCCACCAGGAGAGATTCTTTACCGTGTTATTGATCCAAGTTCCTCCGACAATAGTATCTGCTGGATGCGAAAGGCTGAGTTTGAAAAACTGACGTCGAAAAGTGACTGGCGTAAACGTTTTGCCGTATGGAAAAGCTGGAATGAAAATGGGGAATATGTCGTTTACACCGTTCCGCCGGGACGGCCTCTTAAGGTCTGGGAAGGTCGTGCTGCAACACAAATTAATGAGAATGCCAAAGAATATTCGCTGGAAGGCGGAGCGGTACAAATCGTACTGAACCCGTCGCAGCTTAAAAAAGAGTTTACCGGTGAACGGCGGAAAACCGGCTGGGGCTATGGCGATGTAGCAAGTGATCCGGTCAGCCCTTATCTGGGGCTACCGAAGCTAGAGAATAAAAACAGCTGGTACGAACCAAAAGGAAAAGAATAATGGGTATTTTACATCCGCAGGAATGTTACTTTTTAGAAAAATTCATCTCAGCAGAACATTATGCCGAAACCCGTGATGCCATCATTGCCTATATCGATGCCCATGAAGAAGCCCTGGCAAGATATAAACGTGAACTGCCGCTTAATGCCCGAAAAACCCCTCAATGGCAGCAGGCCGATATGGTATGGGAAAATCGCGTGATGCCTAATATCAGACCCATGAAAGAACGTTATATGAAAGCTTATATTCTACGAACTCATAGCGACATCAAAGCATTCGATATCGGTCATGCTATGAGCAATATTAGCAAAGGTATTGTTGAGTTTTGGAATGGATGGATGACTGAAGGTGAAATAGAAAAAATTTCTGCTCTTGAATCTGTGGCTAAAAAACTTGACCGTCAACTATCAACAACATTGAGTGGGACGTGGGATGAAGGTAATTTAACTTACAACGGCCGGGGGTGCTATGCCTTGGAAGACCTACCATCTCAAATCCCCGAATATAAACTTGATCCAGCAGTAAGGATTGAAATTGATGATATTCCTATCGAAACAGGAATTTACTTGCCGGATGCAGATTTTTCTTCAGCAAGATTTATTGCTGCTAATTTTGGCGAACCACCAGAAGCAGTGCAAGGAATTAAACGTACAGACAAGCTAGACGTGGAAACAGGTAAACCAAGATATAGCTGGAGAGAATCTCAGTGGGCAAAAACCGGTTGGACTCTTATCCGCCGGGTTGGAGGCGAATTTATCAATGTGCCGGTGGACGGATTTTTCCCGAAAGGATTACCCGAAGAATTGTACAACTGGCCGGAGAAAGAGAAGTTATTACGCCAGGCGGAACCCACCCGAATCACCGCGTACAGCGGCGAAACCAGCCCGCACTCCGGCCGCTGGGGCACCTTTATCGACGGCAGTTTGCGTTATGCTCATGTCAAACAAGGCCAAGCCCTGCCGGAATATGA
>NZ_JABAED010000066.1:0-1717 GCF_023701875.1 Rahnella sp. CG8 | reverse complement strand
ACGGATTTACTGGAAAAACTGGCAAACCGCCTGCGTGTTGAAGGTGACAATGCCTACCGCGCGCATGTGGGCACCAATGTACACCTCTACGGCGGCGAACGGGCGGCAAAAGAAGTTGAGATGTTTAAGCAGGAAAAACCGGATTGGGTGGATGTTGGCAGAAAACAAAGAACATATCCCGCATTAGATAAGTTATCCCCGGACTTAGAGAAGTTTATTAATAAGGGGTGGCCTGATATCAGATCGCTGGCATCTCGCAAAACACCATTAGATGGGAAGTTTGGCACCTTTGATAACTCTATGGCAGCAGTTGAAATACCTTCAGGTGAAATGATCTATCGAGTTATTGATCCAAACTCTTCCGACAATAGTATTTGCTGGATGCGAAAGGCAGAGTTTGAAAAGCTGACGTCGAAAAGTGACTGGCGTAAAAACTTTGCCGTATGGAAAAGCTGGAATGAAAACGGAGAATATGTCGTTTACACCGTTCCGCCGGGACAGCCCCTCAAGGTCTGGGAAGGCCGGGCTGCAACACAAATCAATGAGAATGCCAAAGAATATTCGCTGGAAGGCGGAGCGGTACAAATCGTACTGGACCCGTCGCAGCTTAAAAAAGAGTTTACCGGTGAGCGGCGTAAAACCAGCTGGGGCTATGGCGATGTGGGCAGTGACCCGGTCAGCCCTTATCTGGGGTTACCGAAGCTAGAGAATAAAAACAACTGGTATGAACCAAAAGGAAAAGAATAATGGGGATTTTACATCCGCAGGAATGTTATTTTTTAGAAAATTTTATCTCAGCAGAACATTATGCCGAAACCCGTGACGCCATCATTGCCTATATCGATGCCCATGAAGAAGCCCTGGCAAGATATAAACGTGAAATGCCGATTAATACCCGTAAGCTCCCCCAATGGCAGCAGGCTGATATAGTATGGGAATCACGCGTAATGTCTAATATCCGACCATTAAAGGAACGTTATATCAAGGCTTACATTCTGCGAACTCATAATGATGTTAAGGCATTTGATATTGGTCATGCTATGAGCAATATCAATAAGGGAATCGTAGAGTTTTGGGATGGGTGGATGACTGATCAAGAAAAAGATAAAATTAGACATCATGAGTATCAAGCTTCAGAACTAGATAAAAACTTATCAATAACAATATGGGGAGAGTGGGAGGAGGGGCGTTTGACATATAGTGATAATTGTGTGCGCCCATATATAAAAATTCCAAAAAAAATTCCTCTTTATATACTTGACTCATCCGTGAGAATAGAAAAAGGAGATGTACCAATCCAAACTGGAATATATTTACCTGATGTTGATTTTTCGGCAGCTCGATTTTTACCAGCTGATTATGGTGAATCACCTGATGCACGGCAGGGCATTCAGCGTAACGAATGGTTTGACGCAGAAACTTGTAAACATAGATTCAGTTGGAAAGAGTCTAAGTGGGCAAAAACAGGCTGGACCCTTATCCGTCGGGTTGAAGGCGAATTTATCGATGTGCCGCCGGAAGGTTTTTTCCCGAAAGGATTACCGGAGGAATTGTACAACTGGCCGGAGAAAGAGAAGTTATTACGCCAGGTGGAACCCGTCCGACTTACTGCATACAGCGGCGAAACCAGCCCGCACTCGGGCCGCTGGGGCACCTTTATCGACGGCAGTTTGCGTTATGCTCATGTCAAACAAGGCCAAGCCCTGCCGGAATATGA
>NZ_JABAED010000065.1:0-1783 GCF_023701875.1 Rahnella sp. CG8 | reverse complement strand
GAGAGTCCATCGTCCGCGCATAAGGCGTGAGTTACAAACGCAAATTTTTGAACAGACTCATCAATTAATTAGGGCAATTAAGCTTATTTTATACAGCCCCTTTTACTCCATGGGGCATGCATGGGACATAACTGCTTAGCTTCTGGTTTAGCATCGTCACCTGATCAGCGCTGCTTTCCGGCATCCAACTGCCATAAACGTTAAACACCATCTGGGCGCTCGAATGTCCCATCTGTGATGCGATGAATGACGGATTTGCACCCGCAGAAAGCGACCAGCACGCATAGGTGTGACGAGACTGATAGGCCTTGCGATATTTTAAACCTGCGCGTTTCAGTGCCGTTTCCCAGATTGCGCTGAGGGAACCCACTGCATAATGATAGCCGGAGTTTTCATTGTGGCGCATTACTCTTGGGCTGAAAACGAAAGTACAGGCATGGGATACTGAACGGCCATATTCCCGCAATTGAACATCTATTCGATGCTGCTTTGTCCCCCTGGTTAATCGTGCCTGACTTCAACCTGGTTAGCGCGATCAATAAATCTTCTGTTACCCAGTCATTAGGCTCTAACTGAATGATGTTGTGTGTGCTCATTTCAAACAGCTCCAATGATCTTTATGAAGATGACCGGCCAGCAGAATAGGGCTGAAGGTAAAAAAACGGAAGCGGGCGAAGAAATGCTTGCCGCTCCGAAATACATCAAAGAGCAATGGGTTCTATCCGGCATCCCTCGATCAGCCTGAAATAGAAACGCTTATTGTGGGGGGGATCTTGAAGGAGAGGCGACGATAATTTTCGGCGTCGTTACGCATATCATCAATGATGCGACGACCGATGAGTTTGATGATATTCCGTGTATTTGATTTAATTGCCTGCTGAAGACGCAGGGTTTATTCTAAAACCCTTCAAATCAAAAGGATATTGAGAATGGATACAACTGAAACGCTAAACGGAACATACTTCTATCACGGTCATGCCAACGTAACGAAAGAAGAGCTGTTCTGGCTTATCTTCATCGAATCTTTCGCAGACCATAGTGGAATGGCTGTTGAAACTGCCGCAACCATTATTGCAGGTCAGCCAATTTTACCTAAGCGCAAGGTACTGGGGGCTAAAGGCAACAAAACCAGCATAGCGTCGAAGATGGCAAGACGCATTTTTAATAATGCAAGATTCCCTGACGGAATGCGTATTGAATCATTGGTACTGGGCGAGGTACGCCATACGAACAAAGTCGGTGCTGTCGTCGGCCGCGCAGTTCCTTATCTTGGTTACGCTCAGGCAGTAGTAATGGTTGCTCTTGTGGCAAGGGATACTCGTAAAAAATACAACCTCATTGCGTATCCTCAAGACCGTGTGGCGTGGACGTACTTCTGATGGCAATTGATGAAAGTGAGATTCTTCAATACATCACTGAAAATTACAGTGAACGGAAGAAACCGGTCAGCAAAGACTGGACTTTTAGAGAACATTTTTACTTTGTACCGGAAGAACTGGAAGAAATGCTTTTAGATTTATTCACTCGGTATAACATCAAACACGACAACTTCAACATTGATGATTATTTTCAACCCGAATTACCGTGGTGGTGGTTTAGGCTGCGGCGGGAGTACAAAGAAAAGTCGTACAAGACTCTTACTGTTGAAATGATTATTGAGTCTGCAAAGGCTGGTAAGTGGCTTTACGATTAAGGGGCATAGCGCCTAATGCCGATCGTTTAAGGATCAGTTGACCGATCCGGTGGCTCGTGTAAAAAGGGTTCATGCTCATCATGGACCCTT
>NZ_JABAED010000064.1:0-3237 GCF_023701875.1 Rahnella sp. CG8 | reverse complement strand
CGCGGAGGGCTGGGTGTAGCACCGCCGCCCAGGTTAACGCAAGGGTGAAATGCACGCCTGCGGCGCCCTTGCGTTCCCCCGTCCGTCGTCGCTACTTCGCCCTTTGCCGCGAAAGAACTCACCGAGAGATGACATTTAACCTGAAGGGGACCTGAAGAATGCACACACAAAACGTCAAGACCGCCGCTCCTGAATCTTCCGAAAGATGTGGAAAAACCACGACCCTGCGCATGGACGGCTTTATTACTGACATTTCGTCTTCCCATCCGTTCGATGTGATCCGCGCGGACGTGGTGATTTCCCGCCTTGAAAAGCAGGCTCATGCTGGGTGCGGGTTGCATTACGAGATTTACGAATCCCGCCTGATCAGCAGTGCTTTAAATCATCTTTCCCGTCTGCCGATGAAAGACCGTCCGGTATTTATCGGTGTGGCAGACCGCAGAGGGATCACGCTTTCGTGGGCGGCAGAGGAAAAGGCTCAAAACGCCTATTGCGAATTAATGGCAGAGATTGCGGCAGAGCAGGAATAACAGCCGACGGCGGGATTGTCCCGCCGTCAACATCGCGGAGAAAAACCATGTACACACCTGACATCATCACCGGCGAAGCGGGTAAAAACCGGTTCGAATGGAGTGCAGGCGCGGAGGCCGCTTACTGGGAGGCGCGGGCAAAATCTTATGTGACAGCGCCGGTGGAAATCGACCTGCACAGATATATGGACGTGCTGGGGACGTTACCGCCGCTGGACTGGCAGGGCGATCGGGACAGCGAATCATTCAAGTTTGCCGAAATGATGTGCGGCAGCGTGACGGACATTTACGCGAAAGTCGAAGGCCGGTATTTCCAGCTATGCGATGAATGCACCCTGAGCCATGCCGAAATTGTGGGACGTATTAAGGAGGTGTTAAGCAAAGAAACCGTATCACAAAAATGAAAAAAGCAGACTTTCGTCTGCTCTCTCATGCCGGTTTCGCCCGTTCAAAGCTAGGCCGGCTGTCAAAAATTAACGGAGATAAGCCATGAATTTCGACCCACAGATAATTGCATCCCCCGCGCCGTTTGTAAAGTCTGAGACGGCAAAAAAGCATCCGCGCCTTGTGCGGGAACCGTTGAAAAGTCAGGACATCGCCGTGCCGTTTAAGGCGCTGGGACGTCATATCGCCAAATGTCAGCGCAAACGCCAGTCCGTCAGGGTGCCTGCCATGCGGGGCAGTGAACTCGGTCAGGTGCTGCGCACGCTGGAACTGAAACGGGCTTAAGCCTGATCCCTTTGCCGCCCTGCGGGGCGGCAATTCAATGACTTTTTGGGGGCAGTATGAGTAAACAACTGATGTTCAGAGCGGAAACGCTGAAGCCGGTCATGATGGATGTGAAAACGAACGGCGGCGCCTTGCTGCTGGTCGGTGAGGAAGGCATTTTTCTGACCGCTGAAAAACCGTCTTACGTGGGGGCAAAACGCACCATTGCCTATGCCGAAGGGTTTGATCTCGAGCATTGGGATGATATCGGGGAGCTGTTTGTCGCAATGGATGAAGCGACAGGCATTGAGGGGGCAATGTTGGAAGTTCTGAACGTTGAACCTGAGATGCTGGAACTGCTGACTAGCCGCGTTGCCGATCTGACGGTGAGCATTGATGGCGGTGAATTTTCCCTGAGGGCGGCGGTGTGTGAAACGGGCAAAACAGCATGAGCCAGTTATCTTTTGATTCGCTGTTTTCTCAGCCTGAAATGCCGGAGTCCAGCGCAGTTAAACCGGTTTTCGTGACAGCCGTACCGCACGCTGACGTGATTGCACCTTCCCGGCCTGTGCGCGACAGCGCCGTTTCGCCGCTGGATAGTCACCGCAAAGATTTTGTGAAACTGTTTCGTGAAACGGCTCGCTATCACAACCGGTATCAGGTGTTCAGGGACTTTGTGACGATGGCCGCCGTGGCTCTGGAAAATGCCATTTTGCAGTGTGACGAGCTGGAAAATGAATATTTTCAGACGATAGCCGGTTACGAAAAAGACGATTTGAACCGCATGGCACGCTTACTGGCTCTGGTCACGGAAGGACTTGACGCCGGTATGTGTGATTTTCTGGGTTCCATTTTTATGGAGCTGGAGATCGGCAGCAAGGACATGGGGCAGTTTTTCACTCCGTTTTCCCTGAGCGAGCTGATCGCGGGGCTGGTCATGGGGCAGCGCGTGCAGGAGCTGGCGGATGGTGCGCCCTATGTTACGCTCGATGAGCCGACCTGCGGCGCAGGCGGTATGGTGATCGCCGCCGCTAAAGTGCTGCTTGACCGTGGCTATAACCCGCAGACGCAGCTGTTAGTGCAGTGCACCGATCTGGATCCGGTGGCGGCGCGTATGTGCTTTGTGCAGCTGTCCCTGTTGGGCATTCCCGCCTGTGTCAGGATAGGCAACTCGCTGAGCCAGAAAATCACCCGAGAAATGTACACGCCGTTTTGGTATCGCAATAAGGGCAGTTGCCGGACATTCTGAGGAGAGGGCAGGGAGCAATCCCTGCTTTTAGCCCGCAAAACACCCTCAGCAGTCAAACTGCTGCGGCTGCGCCGCGGCGGTCATGCTGCTTCTCCGGCCTGTTTCTCCGGTTTCTCTCTTTCATTACTTTCGTACGTTTCCTCTCCTGGCTTTCCCTGTTCTTCTTCTTTTCCTTCTTCCTCTGACTATTCCTTTGACCCTTTTTCCTGGTCATCTGTGTCCGGCTTTTCTTTTCCACAACAAATCACCAGGGCTGGAACCTGTCCCCCTTCGGCTCATGACCAGCAAGCTGGTCAATCGTCGAGCCCGACTACGCTAACCGGCAAGCCGGTAAGCTCCGCGTAACCCCACAGGGGTTACGGCCTGACGGCTAGGGTCTGATGGTAAAAAGCCAGGTCAACCCCCGCAGCCGGCTGCGCCGCCGCACGGACACTGGCCAGCAGGCTGGCCGCTAAGGACGCCGGCGCATTCCCCGCCGTCGGGTGTGTGCATTCTGCGTGTTCCGGTTTTCACATCTCACGGCCAGCTCTTACGCGGAGGGCTGGGTGTAGCACCGCCGTCCAAGTTAACGCAAGGGTGAAATGCACGCCTGCGGCGCCCTTGCGTTCCCCCGTCCGTCGTCGCTACTTCGCCCTTTGCCGCGAAAGAACTCACCGAGAGATGACCATTAACCCGAAGGAGACCTGAAGAATGCACACACAAAACGTCAAGACCGCCGCTCCTGAATCTTCCGAAAGATGGGGGGCGAAA
>NZ_JABAED010000063.1:0-3846 GCF_023701875.1 Rahnella sp. CG8 | reverse complement strand
AAGGGTCCATGATGAGCATGAACCCTTTTTACACGAGCCACCGGATCGGTCAACTGATCCTTAAACGATCGGCATTAACCTCCGGGTCGCCTTTTCCGTTTACCGCGCAGGTTTATAACGCGTCGTGCAAAGAACTGTGGAAACTCAGTTTGCCTTCCACCGGCTGCATTCTGGCGCGGGCCAGGGTTTTCAGCGGCTGGAAAGGGATCTCAGCGATTCGCAGTTCTGTGCCTTCCGGCAAGGTATTGATGAAGTTGCGTAATGCACTGACGCCACCGGCATCGAGTACGGCAACGCGATCCCATACCAGAATGATCACTTTCTTGCCTTCGCTGCGCACCTGCAATTCACTGAAGATACGTTCCGCCGCAGCAAAGAACAGCGGGCCATTGATACGCAGCACCAGCGTATCTTCCGGTATGTCGGCCATCACTTCCGTCAGGCGGGTGAGTTTGGCGATACGGCGCATAAACAGCAGCGACGCCATCACGATACCTGCGGTAATCGCAATCACCATGTCGAACAGTACCGTCAGGCTCATGCAGGTTAGCATCACCAGAATGTCGTCTTTCGGTGCACGGCGCAGTAAATCCACCACTTTATGCGCTTCGCTCATATTCCACGCCACCATCAGCAATAACGCCGCCATCGCCGCCAGGGGCAGCCATGAAAGCAACGGTGCGAGAATGAGCAGGGCGAGGATCACCAGCAGCGAGTGAATAATGGCCGAGACCGGAGATGTTGCACCGGCGCGAACGTTAGCCGCAGAGCGCGCAATCGCCGCTGTAGCGGTGATGCCGCCAAAGAAAGGGCTGACCATGTTGCCGATACCCTGACCGATCAGTTCGTTATCCGAATGGTGTTTTTTGCCGGTCATGCCATCGAGCACCACGGCGCAGAGCAGGGATTCAATCGCGCCCAGCATTGCCATGGAAAACGCAGCAGGCAGCAGCGCCTGCACCAGAGACCAGCTCAGTCCGCTGCCATCGGATTGAGTCCACGGCAGGGCGAATTGCGGCAAAATAGGCGGAATGCCGTTGCCCTGCGAACCGTCAGGCAGCAGGAAGTGAAAGCGTGAACCTATGGTGGCGACAGGGTGTCCTGCCTGCATGAAAATGGCCATCACCGCGCAACCCGCCAGCAGAGCCGGAAGATGGCCGGGCACGCGCAATCCCAGTTTTGGCCAGAGGATTAATATACCGAGCGTCACGATCCCTATCGCGGCATCGCCGATATCCAGCGTTGGCAGCGCCATGACCAGCGCCGCAACTTTACTCAGATAATGTTCCGGCACCGTTGCCATCGTCAGGCCAAAGAAATCTTTAAATTGCATGGTGCCGATGGTGATCGCAATACCGGACGTAAAGCCGAGCGTGACAGGCAGCGGTATGTATTCGATCAACCGGCCAAATCGCGCCAGCCCCATGAAGAGGAGCATAAAACCAGACATCAGCGTAGCCAGCAATAAACCGGACAAGCCGAACTGTTGTGAGACTGGATAGAGAATGACAACAAACGCCGCCGTCGGGCCGGAAACACTGAAACGTGATCCTCCGAAAACAGCGATGACAATCCCGGCAATGGCCGACGTATACAGCCCGTATTGCGGCGGTACACCGCTGCCAATGGCCAGCGCCATGGCCAGCGGGATGGCGATGATCCCCACGGTGACGCCAGCAATGGCATCTTTGAGTAAGCGTTGAAGCGTATATTTTTCACGAAAACAGGCGTCTATCAGTGCGCTGAAAGGCCTGATATGGCGTCTTCCTGAAGTATTCATAGGATGTAAATCACCTGACAGAAGAATGGATATTAACCCGGTATTCCTTCACCGGAAAAACGGTAGCCTACGCCTTTCAGGGCCACTACGCGTAGACATAAATCAAGCCTTGCTTACACAAAGGCGTGTTGCCGCCCTTATAGTGTAATTGTTCGCCATGTGATGTGCCGCCAGATATTTCATGCGTGAAAATAATCATGGCATTCATCATCTGTATTTAACTTAATACCCGAAATCAGCCTGAAAAAGCCCGGGAGGATGCATTTATCTGTGCCGGACATACGGTAATGATGTAGTTAAAAATAATCCCGGCAACCGGATAGGCTGCTGATGAATCAGCGGATCTACACGAAAAACGCCCGATGCAGACGAAGGCTATAGTCTGCATCAGGATTGGTTTTGGTCTCTCCCCATTTACCTGCTACGGGTGAGGCATAAACTCTGCCAGCGGATACTTTTGCTTTCCACGGTCATCAAGGTTGGAAGGGCTTAACCAACTTTCCATGGCCCGACGGATCCCATCCCACTCCTCGTCAATAATGGAGTACCAGCGGATGTCACGGCTATGCCCCTTCGAGACTTGTGTCCGTCTGAGCGTACCTTCATAGGTAAATCCAAGTCTTTCAGCCGCACTGATGGCGGCCTGATGCAGGCTGTCACATTTCCAACCGCACCGGCGATACTGGAGTGTTTCCAGGGTGTAAGAGAGTAAAAGAAATATGGCTTCTGTGCTGCACAAGGTCCGTTTCATAAGTGGTGACCAGTTAACCCAGCCAATTTCTACAGATCCGTTATCAGGGTCCATTCGTTGCAACGCGAGAAAGCCCGTGGCCTTACCCGTGGACAAATTAATCACCGCGTAAAAAAGCGGATCTTTGCTTGCGGAAAGTGAGGCGATATAGTGATCGCACTGTCTGATCGTGATGGGGCGTTTAATATGAAAGTATGTCCAGTCACGTTCGTCATCGATACTGTGCCAGGCGTCAAATAAATCCCGGCTATGTTTGAGATCAATCGGCTCAAGCAGACAATATTTCCCCCTGAGTATAACTTTTTGCGGGAGCGAGCGTGGCTGCCAGTCGGGGAGTGATTGACCCAATTCTTGTCCGTAAACATTTACTTCCGTCATTATAAACCTTCATGCGTGGTTAAATTTATAAAAGTGTCGCCGGGTGACAGTAGACAAAATGAACTCAACCTGAATACAGCAAAGTGACACACCAGTGATGATAATAATCAATACGATAAATCTGGAACGCCATACATTCTTTTTGAAAGATTTCTGAAAGTCAGTTTGGTTAACATAATAAAATCCTTATTTAACATATCCATATGTTTTCTTATATTATTTTAGCATTCCCTGGTGTGGGTGCATTGTAGCTGAAATATTTATCGGTAAAAAAATAATTTACCTTAGGTCGAAATTCATTAATTATCACAAATCAAACTCAATAGTTTGATTTATATGTACTTTAATTTTCACGGTGTTATCGGGTACTATTCAAAATAGTGCGCCAGATCACAGGGATGTATTGATGTTGTGACTAGCAGGCTAATGTTAAATGACGTTGTTATTCCTCGTTTTATTATAATTATCCTCTGCTTTATTCTGGTTTCATCATATTATTTTTAGGTTTTTATGATTTGCGTAAATTATTTGTATTCGTTTTTTGAGTTTTCCGCGTAATGACATGTTGACAGGGCTAAATAATTAAATTGATCAGGATAATGAAAATGAGGCATACAAATTATTAAAATGTAGACTATGCTTATTAAGTTCAGGAACGTCTGGATGCAGTAGTATAAATAATGAAGTTTTTGGCGCTGATAGCCTGATGTATCAGCGCTTTTTTTTATTTTCTATCATATTTTTATTTATTGCTCTGCCGTACGAATAAGTCTCATTCAGTCGAATATTTGGACAGTGGTAATATTATTGGTATATCAAAATCTTTAACCTTCTCACAATTAAAAGGAGCCTTGTGCGGCTAATGCCGATCGTTTAAGGATCAGTTGACCGATCCGGTGGCTCGTGTAAAAAGGGTTCATGCTCATCATGGACCCTT
>NZ_JABAED010000062.1:0-4188 GCF_023701875.1 Rahnella sp. CG8 | reverse complement strand
CGAAGGAGACCTGAAGAATGCACACACAAAACGTCAAGACCGCCGCTCCTGAATCTTCCGAAAGATGGGGGGCGAAAGAACAACGCGTCCTGTTGCCTGCCGGTGAATTCACCCGTCAGCAGGCGGAGGCCGTAGCAGCGGCATACAGCAATATCGCTATTGAGGACGATCAGGGGACGCATTTCCGCCTTGTCCTGCGCGTGTTCGGGCAGATGGTCTGGCGGGCGTGGAATTTCCAGCCTGATGCGGGGGCAGAGTTTAACAAATTCATCGTCAGCAACGGCGTGAGAAAGCAGTAAGGCAGTGAAGTGAGGTGCCGGACGATTGGGTCGTCCGGCAGACATAAATCAACACTTGAGGTATTTCACTATGTCAGTAACCGAGTCTAAAGCAGTATCTACAACCCGTAAAGCGGCAAAAAATCCTAAAAACTCCGCGCAAAGCGCCGCCGTGGAGCAGGCACTGGCAAATACGCCGGTCGAGATGGTGCCCCTGAGTCAGCTGGCACTGTCACCGCTGAATGTGCGTAAAGTGTCCCCCGATCCGGTGAAATTGCAGGAACTGGCAGACAGCATTCGCGCCGTGGGCGTGTTGCAGAACCTGATCGTACATCTGTTGCCGGATGGTCTGCTGGGCACCGCCGCCGGTGGCCGCCGTTTTCGTGCCCTGAACATCCTGCTGAATAACGGGATGATCACCGCAGATTACGCGGTGCCGGTGAAGACCGTCAGCGAAGAGATGGCAAAAATCGTCTCCGCAACGGAGAACTTTCAGCATGAAGAGATGCACCCTGCCGACCAGATTGCGGTGTTTGGTGAAATGAGCCGCGAAGGGAAAACGGCGGCACAAATCGCGGGTGTGCTCGGCTACAGCACTAAACACGTTCAGAAATTCCTGCGGCTGGCAGGCATGGCTCCGGCGTTGCTTGCGGCGCTGGCCGAAGACAAGCTCAACGTTGACCAGTTGCAGGCCCTGTCGGCCAGCGAAGATCAGGAACGCCAGCTGAACGTCTGGGAAAATGCCTTCGGCTATTACCGCAACCCGAAGGAACTGCGGGAAGCGGTGCTGAAGGGCGAAGTGCCCGCTGCAGGCAACCGCCTGCTCGACTTTGTCGGGCGTGAAGCTTACGAACAGGCAGGCGGCGGGTTCCGCTACGATTTGTTCTCTGATGAAGGCTTTATCGGCGATACCGTGCTGCTCCACACCGTCGCCCGTCAGAAATTGACAGATATTGCCGCCGGCATTGCGCAGGCCGAAGGCTGGTTATGGTCGGAGGGGCGCACCGAGGGGGTGAGCACCTACGGTGAAGATGCAGAGCGTTATCTGTTACTCAAACAGCCTGCCGGTGAACTGACTCCCGAGGAACGTGCGCGGTTTGATGCCCTCGGTAAGCAGCTGGAAACGCTGTCTGAGCAGGATGATGACGAAGACGCAGACCATGACGCACTGGAACTGGCCGCAGATGGCTGTCAGGCCGAAATGGACGCCATCGAAGCCGCCGCAAACATCCGGGCATGGGATGCCGATGTTCGTGCCCACGGCGGTGTGGTGGTGTCACTGTTGCACGGGGCGATTTCTGTCCGTCGCGGTGTGATGCTGCGCAGCGACCTGCCGGAAATTGCCGCAGATGATAAAACCGGTGTTAATCAGCACCTCAGCAGTATCCGCACTGAAGGCAGCGAAGAAGAATCTGCGCAACCACAGGCCAAACCGCTGAGCGCCGCACTGGTCAAAAGCCTGTCCAGCGAGCGCACCTTAGCCGTACAGGCGGCACTGGCGGCACAACCTCAAATGGCACTGGTGATTTTTGTGCACGATTGCCTGAAATCCACCTTTACCACCCATTCATATACGGCATCCACCCTCAAAGTTTCGCTGCATGCTCACACCGGCAACCTGCTCGACAATGCCCCGACCGCAAACGACGGACTGGCGATGCAGCATCTTAACGCCATGCACGAAGCGTGGCAGGCACAGCTGCCGGACAACTGGCACGAAAGCTGGGACTGGTTACTGAAGTGGGATACGCAGCAGCTGATTTCTGTCATGGGCTACTGCCTTGCCAAAACGCTCAACGGGGCATCAGAACGCCTGAGCCACAAAGACAGCAAGGCAGGAAAAGAACTCGAGCCGGTGGAGGCGATGCTGGGCTTCACGCTGCGTGACTGGTGGCTGCCGACGAAGGCCAATTTCTTCGGGCGTATCAGTAAAGAGCAGATTTCTGACAGCCTGTCGCAGGCCGGTCTGGACGGCGCGGCACGGGACGCCCTCAAAATGAAAAAAGCCGAGGCAGCAGAACTGGCTGAAGACAAAATCACACTGACCAGTTGGGTGCCTGAATGCTTGATGGCTGTCTGTGAGCAGCCGGACGCTGGTACGGATACTGACACTCACACCGCCGCAGCCATTGCCGCCTGATAAGGAGACGCCGCTCCGTGAAGGAGCGGCATATAACACCATGAAAAACCGTCAACCTCATTTTCTTGCCAACCTTCTGGGCTGCCAGCCAGCAGGGGCAGACATGTCTCCCGAACTGCGTGGCAACGTCCGTCAGATGTTTACGGACTCTGTTCTGCAAAACGTTGATCTGCCCGCTGCATGGTCTGTTGATGTGCCTGCGCCCTGCGAAGAGGGGTTTCTGTCGAGCTGCTGCGTGCTGACGGCGGCGCCTGATATCCGGCTTATCTTCGGGCATGGCGGCGCAGATGCCCCCTTCTGGTCGATGGGGCTGTTGTTTGACAACGATTTATCGGTCGCGTGGTTATTTGTGTCTGAGGTTATCGATAACGCTGCAATAGCGGCTATCGGGCGCGAAATTGAGCGTATCGATGAGTATGTGCATGCGGGATATACCGGCGCGTGCAGACTGGCCGCCGCCTTGCGGTTTACGGGGTGGCCGTATGATCCCCCGCTCACATGCGTTAGTCCCGTTACAGCCTCAGCGGCGGGCAGCCATGCAGGCCATTGGTTATGTTGAAAGCCGCAGTGAGACGGCCCACCGGATGGGGAGATACCCCTATGCCCATGCCTTTTTCCGGTTTATGGGCAAACCGGCTATTGGCGTAGATGACATCCGGATGCTCGACGGTACTTTTGACCCCAGCCAGCGGGGGCGTCCGGGTAAGGAGCGATATATCGCCGCCCTCGATATGCTTATTTCGACACGGGGCGCATCGTGCCCCTCTCCGTTGTCGGGCGGAGTAGGGCACAGCCTGTTCCCTGAAGTTGAACGCAGAGAGCGGCAGCGGGGGGAACAGCGTGCCCTTCTGAAGGCTAACCGCAGGCAAAATGTTGAAGCAAAAGCAGGGGAACAGAAGCGGATACGCTATGAAACGCTGTTGGGGCAGGCTGAGATCGAGCTGGCATTTTGTACCCCGAGCACGGTCAGGCCGTGGTACGACAACTGGTCGCGCAGAGACTTGCTACTCCACGATTTAGGCGAACTGGTTTACGCGTGGTTTTCACGCTTTCCCAGTCTCGGGCATTTTGACCGGTACTTTCTGCGGTATGAACCGCTGTGGGTGGTGATGCTGGAAGTAAACCGGCACGCTGACGAACAGAGTGAGTTTGAGGTCTACCTTGATCGCCTGATGCTGCCGAATCGTCTGTCTGACCTGGAGAGAAAAGAAAGATAAACCCGCAAGCTGCTGCGGCTGCGCCGCGGCGGCTTTGCTTTGCCTCCGGTCTGTTTCACCGGCTTCTCTCTTTCATTCCTTTCATTCCTTTCGTACGTTTCCTCTCCTGGCTTCCCCTGTTCTTCTTCATTTGCTTATTTCTTTGATTCTTCTCCCTGTCCATCGATGTCCGGTCTTTCTTTTTCACAACAAACCACCACGGCCGGAACATGGCCCCCTTCGGCTCCCGACCTGCGGCCGGTCGTCGAGCCCGACTGCGCTAACCGGCTAAGCCGGTAAGCTCCGCGTAACCCCGCAGGGGTTACGGCCTGACGGCTAGGGTCTGATGGCAACGGCCACGTCAACCCCCGCAGGCGGCTGCGCCGCCGCACTGACACTGGCCAGCGACGCTGGCCGCTAAGGTCGCCGGCGCGTTCCCCGCCGTCGGGTGTGTGCATTCTGCCGGGTGCGGTTATCCCTCTCGCGGCCAGCTCTTACGCGGAGGGCTGGGTGTAGCACCGCCGCCCAGGTTAACGCAAGGGTGAAATGCACGCCTGCGGCGCCCTTGCGTTCC